>CAIKHC010000245.1 GCA_903827085.1 uncultured Candidatus Nemicrothrix sp.
CGCACCCCTGAAATGGTTGACCCATCTGCCGCGCTTCCTGGCCGCGATGCCACGATGCCGGTGGCTCCTGCTCACCTTGTGTTCGGAACGCCAATGACCCCGCCGTTTCCCGACAACTGCGACTCCATCGTTGTGGGCATGGGGTGCTTCTGGGGCGCAGAACGAAAGTTCTGGCAACTGCCCGGCGTCTACACAACCGCGGTTGGCTACGCCGGCGGCTTCACCCCGAATCCAACCTATGAAGAAACCTGCTCGGGCCTCACTGGCCACACCGAGGTTGTGCTTGTGGTGTGGGACCGAACCCAAACTGACCTCGACGCTGTACTCCGGTGTTTCTGGGAGAACCACGATCCGACCCAAGGTCATCGCCAGGGCAACGACATCGGCACGCAGTACCGCTCAGCGATCTTCTGCACCGACGAAGCGCAGCTCGCCGCAGCCAAGGTCAGCGCCGTTCGCTTCGGCGAGATGTTGTCGGCTGCGCACCTCGACGCCGTCACGACAGAGATTGGTGTGGCCGGTCCGTTCTTTTACGCCGAGGACTACCACCAGCAATATCTGGCGAAGAATCCGAACGGTTACTGCGGTTTGGGCGGCACGGGTGTGACCTGCCCGGTGGGCATTTCCGGCGTCTGAAGGTCCGCGGTTCGAACAATTGGCGTCAAATGAGGGGTCCGCGCCCTGTGGATCTCCTGTGAATAACATGGTGCGTTGGTGGTGCGATCCCAAGGGGCCCTTGGGGCGTGTCCAATGTCACTCTGAAATGGGCCCAAGGGTCGTTGCAGTTTGATGACAAACCCAACAAACATTTGGGTGCTTTGTTGCAATTCCATGACGACCGGGTTCGCCCGATCGGTGTCTCCGTGATGGTCGCGGAGCTCGTGGAGGCGCACGAAAGGAGCACGCAATGTCAGCAGATCAGTTCCTCTCCCGTTCCGCAGATCGCCTCACTCACGGGGCCGTGGTCGTAGTGGCGTTTGCTTTGGTGTTCACAGTCGTGATGGTCGGCGTCGTAACCGGCGCCGCCGGCGCCAAGGGTGAAGAGCCCTCCGCCCTTGTGCCAGTCGCTGCAACTGTGCGAGTCGATATGTATGCCGCCATGGCCGATATCGCTGCGGCACTTGCGACGCTTCCTCCTCCCCCCACAACCGTGCCCGCTCGGCGGGTCCAGACCCGACCCGAAGTGAGGGTCGATCCCTCTGATCCCGGCGTATGGGATGCGCTCGCTCATTGCGAGACTCGTGGAAATTGGGCGACTGACTCTGTCCCGGGTTTCTCGGGTGGCCTTGGTTTTGCTCATGGCACATGGGCCTCAAATGGGGGCACCGAATTCGCCCGAGTGGCTGCAGATGCGACTCGTGAGCAGCAGATCGAGGTGGCGCAGCGGGTGCTTGAGGGCTCCGGTTGGGGTGCCTGGCCCGGTTGCTCCGATCTGCTCGGACTTCGCTAGCGCAAAAGGGTCGCCGCTCGCCTGCACGGTTGCGGCGACCCTCCGCTAGATTCCCCATCCTCACCAACGAACTTCCGAGGAAGGGAACCTTCATGGCTTTCGAGCTTCCCGCTCTGCCGTATGCCCAAGATGCGCTCGCACCGACAATCAGTGCCGAGACCATGGAATACCACTACGGCAAGCACCATCAGACCTACGTCGACAACTTGAACAAGGCTGTCGCCGGAACCGCCGACGAGAATGCCTCGCTCGAGGACATCATCATGAAGGCCGAAGGCCCGCTGTTTAACAACGCAGCCCAGGTCTGGAACCACACCTTCTTCTGGAACTCACTGTCACCCAACGGTGGCGGTCAGCCCACTGGTGCAATCGCCGATCGCATCGCTGCCGACTTCGGTGGCTACGACGCCTTCCGTGCGCAGATCACCGACGCTGGCCTTACGCAGTTCGGTTCAGGTTGGGCATGGCTCGTCGAGAAAGACGGCAAGCTCGCCATCATGAAGACCCCGAACGCCGATCTTCCCATGAA
>CAIKHC010000246.1 GCA_903827085.1 uncultured Candidatus Nemicrothrix sp.
CGCTCTTGCTGCAACAGTGCACGGAGTTGTCGACCCCGCAGGACGTGCAACCAGGGCTCCGTCGTGGATGCGCGAACTGCTCGCAGGCGCCTGATCTCAGTCGAGAAAGACTGGCTTTCGTCCTTCGGCACGAGCAGCGACTGATTCATCCCAGTTCTTTGTCGTCAGACGCACATACAACTGTGCCGTCATCTCATTGCGCATATGAGATCGAAAACTCGTCGACTCGAGGCCACCAAGAATCATCTTCTTTGTGAGCTCAATTCCGACTCGACTAAGCCCAGCAATTTGTTCAGCAATCTCGATTGCGGAGGCGAGAAGTTCAGAACGAGGGACAACTCGCGAAACAAGACCGGCGCGCTCTGCTTCGTCGACGCCCATATCTCGTCCTGTCAGCATCAGTTCGCTCGACCGGCCGGCTCCGATGATGCGAGGGAGGATGAAACTCAAGCCAAGTTCGGTAGCAGTGAGACCGTTGTTGATACCAGCAGCACGGAAATATGCCTCAGGCGAAGCGATTCGGATATCGCATGCTGCAGCGAGGCAGAGTCCACCGCCGATTGCCGCTCCATTGATTGCGGCGATGACGGGCTGCGGCATGTCCTGAATCCCCAGAATGATGTCGTCAAGCAACTTGCCCGCTCGTTGAGCAATGACGGGCGGCGTCAATCCTTCAATATGCGGAATCGTTCCCGAGACTTTCTGATCAGCACCCGAGCAGAAACCCTCGCCGGCTCCAGTGATGATGACCGCTCGAGTGTCGTTGTCGTGAGCAACCTCTTCCAAGTGCTCACGTAACGGCAACATCACATCGAACGCCATGGCGTTCATGCGCTCAGGACGATTCAACGTGATGACGGTGACCGACGGAATGGGCTTCTCTATCAGTACGAATGACATGGCTCCCCCTCTGGAACACAGCGATAGAAGGCACCTTAGCCACCTCTTTTCAAAGGAATTCGACCAATGTGGCCCATGACCCGGCAAGGGTGCGCAGCGCAGCGCTCTCGAACCGGTAACGTCGACTGCGGTCTCAGGCCTGCCTGAACTCCCCAACGAGTCGCTGTCCGCATCACCATCACCATCACAGCGTGACTACAACGATCGACAACATCAGATCGGCGTTCTTTTGCCGGCGAAGGAGGCCCCCAATGGGTGCCCAAAGAACAAGTTTCGAAAAGCTTCAACGAGACCGCGACAAAAAGGCGAAGCAAGCCCTGAAGCGTGAACGCCGCCAGACCGGCGAACCCCGCATCGGTGCCGACGGTGAGGAAGAACTCGTTGAACTCTCAACTGAAGGCGATCTTTCTGCCGCAGAGTTACTTGCTCAGATTGAGTTGATCCATAAGCAGCTCGACGACAAAGTCATCGACTTCGACGAGTTCGAAGAGCGGAAGGCCGACCTCATGGCCCGCCTTCCGATCGACTGAATCACTTCACGTACGTAGAGCCCAGGTCGCGCAAAACCTCAAGACATTCGTTCGCGCAGTTCTTGATGACATCAGCCACCGGCTCAATAGATTCGATACGACCAGCGACCGCCCCACCGAGAGCGAGCGCTGCATCCATATCGCCCCCGAAGTAGAGCTCAGTATGACGCGCCATGTGCTCCATCGCGTTTGTACTGGTATCAAATTCGAGGGCGTTACTTCGGTCCGTGCGGAGCACGCGAAGCGACGGAGCTGCGTGGCGGTTGAGTAGCACCGTGTCAGTTTCCGACGCAGCGACAATCGCCTGTTTCCAGTTGTCGTGGATTGGAGATTCCAGAGTCGCCACCATGCGGGTGCCCATTTGAATCGCTTCGGCGCCCAACGCGAGCGCAGCAGCCATCGTTCGACCATCGACGAATCCCCCGGCTGCGATCACCGGGACCTTCACTTTGGAGGCGACCAACGGCAGCAGCACCATTGTCGAGACGTCACTGGGATTTTTGAATCCCCCGCCCTCTGAACCTTCGACGACGAGGCCATCGACGCCCGCATCAACGGCTTTTAGCGCTGCTCGAAGCGTCGGAACCACGTGAAAAACGGTGAGGCCAGCATCTTTCAGCTGCGATGTATACGTGCGGGGATCGCCCGCAGAGGTGATCACAAACCGGACGCCTTGGTCGACGACGAACTCAACGATCGAAGGATCGCGAACAAACGCCTGAGCGATGTTTACGCCAAATGGTCGGTCGGTGAGATCGGCCATTTTCGCGATCTCACCTCGGATCGCCGTCAGGTCACCCGATGACGTTTCGATGATTCCCATCGCACCGGCGTTGGAAACCGCTGACGCCAGTTGTGCGCGAGCGATGTAACCCATTGGCGCCTGCACGATTGGGATCTCGATGCCGAGCATCCGGGTAATGCGGTTGTCAAACATGTTTCATCTTCCATCAGGCACGGGCCGACTAACGAACCTGTGATCCCCTCGCTTGCACCACTGGCCGAGAGCCGGCTGAAGGCAGACCCGAGTCTCAGACCGGTTCGTAGATCTCGTAGACGAGCTTGCCGCCTTCGCCAACCTGACCGCGCCCGAAAAGGTGAAGAGCGTTAAGCCACCGGTAGCGCTCGTCCCCCGCCTCGAATTCCATCCCGACGTACACAGGGGACTTGCCCATGCCGGACGACCAATCCGCTCTTCCCTTGTAGGCGAGGTAGATCGGAACGCCGTCATCAGTCAGCAGCGTCATCCGGATATCGAATGTGCCCACACCCTGCGCATCGATCGCCAGCCAATCGGCTGCGGCATGGCCCACGAGGCTGGCGTTGAGCC
This sequence comes from uncultured Candidatus Nemicrothrix sp., assembly GCA_903827085.1. Lineage (GTDB taxonomy): Bacteria > Actinomycetota > Acidimicrobiia > Acidimicrobiales > Acidimicrobilacustridaceae > Acidimicrobilacustris > Acidimicrobilacustris europaeus. The sequence continues at coordinate 2,761 of CAIKHC010000246.1, forward strand.
GAGGACCCTCGATACGGGCCTCGTTGATCTCTTGGACAATGCGGGTGCCCGCCGGGGTGGCTCCGAGCATGTAGAGGCCGTCTGAAGCGACGGCAAGGGTCAAGGTGGCAAAGGGTTGCAGTTCCATCCTCTGATCATTTCATGTGGCTGCTCGGAAGAGCGGTTTCTCGGACCTAGGCCATGGCCCACAAGCGTCGATTCGTTCTTGCGCCCTCGGCGTGGGAGCGTGGAGGCCGACCGGAGTGGTCGAGGAGAGCATCTGATGGACGATTTGACCGAGAACACGACCTTCGCCGATCTGGCACTTCGACCTGAATTGGTCGAGGCATTGTCCAGCCTTGGCTATGAAGAGCCGACCCCGATTCAGCGGGAATCCATTCCGCCGTTGATCGCCGGCCAAGATCTCCTGGGTCAGGCTGCAACAGGAACGGGTAAGACCGCAGCGTTCGCCCTGCCGATGCTCCAGCATCTCAATGCCGAGAACCGTTCCAAGAACCCCACCGGATTGATCCTCGTCCCCACCCGCGAACTCGCGATGCAGGTTTCTGAAGCTGTCCATAAATACGGGCGTGCTTTAGGTGCTCGGGTTCTGCCCATCTACGGCGGTCAGCCGATCGGCCGGCAGCTTCAGGCCCTGAGCCGTGGCGTCGATGTCGTTGTCGCAACTCCTGGTCGCGCCGTCGACCACATCAAACGGGGAACCATTCCCCTCAAGAACATCGCAATGGTTGTGCTCGACGAGGCCGACGAGATGCTCGACATGGGATTCGCTGAAGATCTCGATGCCATCCTTGGTGCGCTACCCACTGAGCGTCAGACCGTTCTGTTCTCGGCAACCATGCCAAAGCGCATCGAATCGCTGGCACGACGTCATCTTTCCAACCCAACCACTATCCGAATCGAAGCGCCTGTCGTTGCAAAGGGCGATGCACCGAAGGTGCGCCAACTCGCATTCATGGTGCCGAGATCACATAAGCCCGCTGCACTTGGTCGCATTCTCGATGTCGAGGCTCCTGCAGCGGCAATCGTTTTCTGTCGCACTCGCGTGGAAGTTGACCAACTCACTGAAACGCTGAATGGCCGCGGTTACCGTGCTGAAGCACTTCATGGCGGCATGAATCAAGAAGGACGAGATCGAGTCATGGCTCGCGTCCGCAGCGGCAATGCTGATCTCCTCATAGCGACCGACGTTGCGGCTCGAGGCCTCGACATCGATCTGCTTACCCATGTCGTCAACTACGACGTTCCTTCCGCTCCTGAGTCCTACGTCCACCGCATCGGGCGCGTTGGTAGAGCAGGTCGCGAAGGCGTAGCCATCACACTCGCTGAACCACGCGAGCATCGCCTGCTCGAAAATATTCAGCGCGTGACGGGCGACAAGATCGCAATTGAGAAAGTTCCAACGATTTCCGATCTTCGTAATCGACGCATGGAACTCACGCTCGGAACACTGCGCGAAACGCTGCTTGACGACGATCTCGACCGTTATCGCACGATCGTCGAATCGCTGACTGACGAGTTCGACTTGTTCGAAGTTGCACTCGCTGCCGTGAAACTCACCCACGAAGCGACAACTGGAGCCGAAGACGAGGTTGAGATTCCCGAG
>CAIKHC010000247.1 GCA_903827085.1 uncultured Candidatus Nemicrothrix sp.
TGAACGCGGAACTGTTCCAGCGCCATCTGGTTCTCGGCCGAGTGGGCTGCCGCTTCGAGAACGGTGAGGCCATTGAGCGACAACACGCCTGCGACCCGAGAAAACAGGCCCGGACGGTCGGGGCTGATCACCACGATCTGATCGTCCACTGCTTCGATGATGCGACGACGTTGGGCGAGTAGGTCGCGCTGATGCGAGGTCGGAAAACCCGAATCCGTCGCGTCAGCGACGGAGCCACCCGAAAGCACGTGTCCAACTCGGTCGACGAGCACGCCGACAAGTTCCGCTTTCCACGAGCCCCATGCCGCTGTCCCAGTCGCGAGTGAGTCGGCTTCGGTGAGCGCATCAAGAAGTCGCAGACATGTGAGGGTTCCGACCGACTCAGCGACAAACGAAATGGTTCCGTCATCAGAAAGATCACGTCGTGTCGCTGTGTCGGGCAACAACAGATGATGACGACACATCTGCTGAAGGATGAGCGTGTCACCTTCGTCGAAACCCATCCGTGGAGCGATCTCAGCAATGAGTTCGACTCCAACATCGGTGTGGTCACCAGGCCGGCCTTTGCCGATGTCATGCAACAAGGTGCCGACGACCAAAAGGTCTGGGCGATCAACGCGATCAACCAACGCCGCGGAATTTGCCGCCGCTTCACAGAGGTGACGGTCAATTGTGAAGCGGTGGTAGGCGTTGCGTTGCGGGCGGCACCGGATGACAGACCATTCAGGAAAAATCGGTTCCCAGAGCCCGCGCTGATCAAGCGTCTCGACGACCTGAACCGCTGGTCGACCGGCGAGGAAGAGTTCAACGAACAGACGACGAGCTTCCTCTGACCATGGAGTCGTTAATGGCTTTGATTCCGCCAAGCGATCAAGCGTGGTTCGCTCAATACGCGCATCGTTGCGAGCAGCAGTAACAGCAACGCGCAGGACAAGATACGGATCATTTGCGGGTTCGGCACCAGCCGCAAGAGCAACTGAACCGTCGCGAACAATTACTCCGACGAGCGCTTTTTCGTCGCGATGCAACTTGCGGCGGGTTGGACCGTCGAGAGATGAACGCACCCGGAACCAGAGTTCATCGCTCACCCACGCAATAGTTCGAGCGGCGGTGGAGAGCGCCCGCATGAAAACGTCGGCGTCGTCGAAACCAAGCGCAGCCGAAACTGCATCTTGTTCTTCAAGAAGAAGAACATCTGAATGCCGCCCGGTTCGTCGTTGCAACTCAACCCGAGCCGATAACACCACCTCGTAGGCCTCGATGATCGTCTCATGATCACCAGGAAGAAGAGACATCCCCGCACGCTCTGCCCATGTGATCGCATGGACATCGCGCAAACCACCGCGACCATTTTTCAGATCTGGTTCGAGGAGGAACGCGACCTCTCCGGATTCTTCGTGCCGAGAACGAACACGTACATCCATTTCGTCCAACCAGCGCTTTGACCGCTTCCGCCAAAGTTCGTCGCCTTTGACAGCGAGTTCCTCAGCCAGTTTTGGATCGCCAGCAATATGACGTGTCGAGAGAATTGCCGTCGCAGTATCGAGATCATCCGATGCCAACGCAAGCGTTTCTTTCACTGTCCGAACCGCGTGACCCAGTTTTATGCCTTCATCCCAAATCGGATACCAGATCGATTCGGCGAGGGCACTTACCGGAGTCTTCGGCTCGTACAGCAAATACACATCGATGTCGCTGCCCGGAGATAACTCCGACCGGCCATACCCGCCAACCGCGACGAGTGCGGCTCCAGTCGCGGGACCACCGGCATTCTCCCAAAGTTGCTGAAGCCAGAGGTCAACTTTTTCGGAAAGTAAACCGCAAAAGGCCGCACCTCGACGGCTGGTGTCCTGAAGTAACACCAGCCGATCGAGTTGCGGAGTCATAGATGGATGAACAGGTGCGACGCGGAATCAGACCGCTTCGTCACCCAGTTCCCCAGTACGAATTCGGATGATTTTCTCGACCGGTGAAATCCAGACTTTGCCGTCGCCAATCTTTCCGGTTCGAGCTGCTTCAACGATCACGTCGGCCACCTGTTCAGCGATCTCGTCGGGCACAACCGTCTCGATCTTGACCTTCGGCAACAAATCGACGACGTACTCCGCGCCGCGGTAAATCTCTGTTTTTCCACCCTGGCGGCCAAATCCCTTGACCTCGTCGACGGTCATGCCGTGAAGACCAGCGGCCTTCAGCGCATCTTTCACATCGTCGACTTTGTGGGGCTTGATGATTGCAGTCACAAGCTTCATATCAGGCACCGTAGCCCTTTCGTTCGTGAGTTCCGCAGATGACGGAACGAATCGTTCACTTGTCGTTCAGTTGAAGAATTAGATGCGGTCCATGCTTCCGGTGCTACCGAAGCTGTAGGCCGTTTCCGCATGCTGGCTGTAATCGAGGCCTTCATTCTCCTCTTCTTCGGTAACCCGCATGCCGATCGTCTTATCGATCGCCTTGGCGATGATGAACGAAACAACGAACGAGAAGACCATGGTCGCAGCCGATGCGACGAACTGGAACCACAGCAACTTGGCATCTCCGCCCATGAAAAGACCTTCGTTCTCAACAAGGGGGTTGATTGCCGCGTCAGCAAAGAATCCAAGCAGCAGTGCACCGACAAGACCGCCAACCAGGTGGACGCCGATGACATCGAGGCTGTCGTCGTAACCGAACTTGAACTTGAGTTGAATGGCGAGCACACACAGCACACCGGCGAGGAAGCCGATGATGATCGGCGCCATTCCACCAACAAACCCTGCACA
>CAIKHC010000248.1 GCA_903827085.1 uncultured Candidatus Nemicrothrix sp.
ACATCGTCGAGGCCCACCTTCGAGAGGATTGCCACACCGTTCCATTGGCCTTGGCCATGGTGAGCGCTCTCGTAGCCCATTGCGGTGAAGACCTCGGCGGGAAATGCCGAGTCCTTCATCTTGGTCTCTTGGAGGCAGATGACCTCGGGGCCATTCTCGGAGAGCCATTGCTCGACTCGTGGGAGCCGGGCCTTGAGCGAGTTCACATTCCACGTCACGATTCGGAGCACGGTGAATGAATCTATCGGTCACGGGGTCTCAGGGCCGACTGCCACCGGGCTCCGGCGTCGCCGATAGAGTCGATCAACGTGGCTGATGACTCTGCTTCCCCCATCGCAGGACCCAACGCGTGGCTCGTCGACGAGATGTTCGAACAGTTCCGCACCGACCCCTCGTCTGTGAGCGAAAGCTGGCGCGAATTCTTTGCCGGGTATTCCCCCGGCGTGGGAACCGTGGCGGCAGCACCTGCTCCCATGGCGCCCGTTGCATCTGCACCAACTGCGGTTGCACCCGCGGCGACTGCTGCTGCACCTGCGGCGCCACCAACGACACCTGCAGACGCGCCGCAAGGTACGCCGTTGCGTGGCGCAGCGGCCCGCATCGTTTCAAACATGGAAGCAAGCCTCGAAGTTCCGACGGCAACCTCATTCCGCGAGATCCCCACAAAACTTCTCGAGGTCAATCGCAAGTCGATCAACGGCTTCCTGTCGCGCAGCCGAAGCGGCAAAGTCTCGTTCACCCACATCATCGGTTACGCAATCGTTCGTGCAATCGTCGACGCCGCACCAGTGATGAACTCATCGTTCACGACCGACGCTGAAGGTAAGCCCTATGTCGTTCGGAACGAAACCGTCGGGCTTGGTCTCGCCGTCGACGTGGAGAAGAACGATGGAAGCCGTTCGCTCCTTGTTCCCTGCATCAAGAACGCTGATTCACTCGGCTTTGCCGAGTTCCTTGATTCCTACGAAGAACTCGTTCGCAAGGTTCGTTCAAACAAGCTGAGCCCCGACGACTTCGCCGGCGTATCGGTCACCCTCACCAACCCGGGCACCATCGGAACCCTTCAGTCGGTTCCGCGACTCATGCCCGGACAGGGCGTCATCGTCGGTGTCGGCTCACTCGACTACCCAGTCGCATTCCGTGGCGCCGATCCGGCCACAATCGCTTCACTCGGAATGTCCAAGGTCATGACCATGACCTCGACCTATGACCACCGCATCATTCAAGGTGCCGAGTCGGGTCTATTCCTGAAGCGCATTCAAGAACTGCTCATGGGTGAGCACGAGTTCTACGAAGAAATCTTCGATTCACTCGGCCTTCCCTACGAACCAGTCGACTGGGCTCGCGACGTCAACCCCAACGATCACGAACAGTTGATGCTCGAAAAGAACCTCCAGGTTCGTGCCTTGATCAACATGTACCGCGTTCGAGGCCACCTCGATACCGATCTCGATCCACTCGATCTCACAGAACATCATCTGCATCCCGAACTCGACCCGGTCGCGTATGGCCTCACTATCTGGGATTTCGATCGCGAATTCCTCACCGGCGGACTTGCCGGGCGCAACAGCATGACCTTGGCGTCAATTCTCGATGTTCTTCGTTCGGCCTATTGCCGCACGATTGGCATCGAGTACATGCACATTCAAGACCCCGTGCAGAAGGTGTGGATCCAGCAACAGGTCGAAGGCGTGAAATTTGAGCTTTCCATCGAAGAAAAGCGCCACATTCTTGAACGACTCAATGCCGCTGAAGCGCTCGAGCGTTTCCTCGGCACCAAATACCTCGGCCAGAAACGATTCGGCATCGAAGGCGCCGAATCGGCGATTCCGCTTCTTGATTCACTGCTGTCATCGGCAGCCGACACATCGATGCAGTCCGCAGTCATCGGCATGGCTCATCGGGGCCGCCTCAATGTTCTCGTAAACATTGTCGGCAAGAAGTACGAACAGCTCTTCACCGAATTCGAAGGCAACATCGATCCTGAATCGATTCAAGGTTCAGGCGATGTGAAGTACCACCTCGGACAGGACGGCATCTTTACGAGCCCCGCCGGCAACACCATCGAGGTTGAACTCGCGGCCAATCCTTCGCACCTTGAAGCTGTCGACCCCGTTGTTGTGGGCATGGCCCGCGCCAAGATGGACCGAATCGAACCTCCGGGCGACTACCCGGTGTTGCCGATCCTGGTACACGGCGATGCAGCATTCGCCGGACAAGGCATCGTCGCCGAAACACTCAACCTTTCAGAGATCACTGGCTACCGCGTTGGCGGAACCGTCCACGTGATCATCAACAACCAGGTTGGTTTCACCACCTCGCCAACTGAAGCACGTTCTTCGGTTTATTCAACCGATGTCGCCAAGATGGTCCAGGCCCCGATCTTCCATGTGAACGGTGACGATCCCGAAGCCGTCATCCGCGTCGCTCGGCTTGCGTTCGACTATCGCCGCACGTTCAATCGCGATGTCGTCATCGACATGGTGTGTTACCGCCGCCACGGCCATAACGAAGGCGACGATCCGAGCTACACACAACCGCTCATGTACAAGCGCATCGACGAAACCCGTTCGGTACGCAAGCTCTACACCGAAGCACTTATGCGTCGCGGCGACATCTCGCTTGAAGAAGCCGAGGCCGCGCTCGACAATTTCCAAGCACAGCTGCAGGTGGCGCTCGACGAGACCCGCTCGCACGACGCACCTCCTCCCCTCGAGCATGCCCCCGAGCGTGTCTTCAGTGGCGTTCTTCCTCACGTCGATACTGGCGTCTCCAAAGACGAACTCGACGCGGTGTTCGCTGCGATTGAAAACGTGCCCGAGGGCTTTACGGTTCATCCCAAGCTGGCCAAGCAGTTCGAGGGCCGCCACAAGATGTTCGTTGAGGATGGCGAAGTCGATTGGGCTCTCGGTGAAGCGCTCGCCTACGGCACGCTTCTTTACGAAGGAACTTCAGTTCGCGTCTCAGGCGAGGACTCTCGCCGCGGAACCTTCTCGCACCGACATGCTGCTCTCATCGACTACGACACCGCCGGCGTCTACATCCCACTTGCCGATGCAGCCCGAGACGATGCTCGCTTCTGGATCTACGACTCGCTGCTTTCCGAGTTCGCAGTTCTCGGCTTTGAATACGGCTACTCCGTCGTCAACAAAGATGCCCTTGTTGTTTGGGAAGCCCAGTTCGGCGATTTCATGAACGGCGCTCAGGTCATCATCGACAACTTCCTTGTTGCCGCTGAAGACAAGTGGGGCCAAACCTCAGGGCTCGTCATGCTTCTTCCCCATGGCTACGAAGGTCAGGGACCAGAACACTCCTCGGCCCGCATCGAGCGATTCCTCACACTTGCAGCAGGCGACAACATTCAGGTCTGCAACGCAACCACCGCAGCCCAGTTCTTCCATTTGCTGCGTCGCCAGGTTCGTCGTGATGTGCGAAAGCCGCTTGTTGTGTTCACCCCGAAGTCGCTTCTTCGAGCCAAGACCACTCGTTCACCGGTCAGCGAGTTCATCCACGGCTCATTCGAAGAGGTCCTCGACGACAAGGGCGTTACCGATCCCGCATCGGTGCGTCGCATCGTGTTCGCCTCCGGCAAGATCGGCGTCGAAGCACAAGCCGCCCGCGACGAAATGGGCACCCCCGTTGCCATCGCTCGCGTCGAGCAGCTCTACCCCTGGCCCTACGCCGATGTCGCTCGCATCGTCGAGAAGTACGCAAACGCCGACGAAATCGTTTGGCTTCAGGAAGAACCCGAGAACATGGGCGCGTGGAACCACATCAAGGGCCGCTTGTACGAAGCCCATGACGACACGCATGAGATCCGACGCGTCAGCCGCCAGGAATCTGCGAGCCCGGCGACCGGTTCTCACGCCATCCATCAGGCAGAGGTCCACGACCTCATGGAATCAGCGCTCGGCGGAATCTGATCGATCGGGGCATTTCGCCCCGCCTTTCAGCCTTCTCGGCTCATCAACAGATCGTTCGCGACCGCTTCCCACATCTCCGTGGAAAGTCCAAGAGACCGGGTGTCGATGCGCTCGTCGTCGCCATGGAACATGCGACCGAAGTCTTCGAACGACAGGTTCTCGCTGAACAAACCAAACCCGTAGGCCACCTTGTCGGCACGACGAAAGAACCGTGCATCAGTTGCGCCAACGGTGAGGAACGGAACGGTCTCTGACCCCGGATACCACTGCTGCGTGACACGCGACAGCGAATCCCAAAGGGGCGTCTCGGTTGGCGACGCGCTCGAAGGGTCGTAGTTGAGTTGCTCGAAGGTGACCACATCAGCCAAGTCGCCGAGGGCTAGCCGTAGTTCGGCCATCACCATTTCGGCGTCATGCCCAGGCAACGTGCGAATGTCGACATCGAGTTCAACCGAGTCAGGGATGATGTTGAGCTTGGAACCGCCGTGAATCACCGTGGGCGCAAAGGTCGTATGCGTACATGCGTGGAACTGCCGGGCCATGCCCAGCGGGAGAAATTCGAGGACATCGTCGAGTCCATCTTTTGCCAGTAGAGGTCCGGAAATTTCTTCTGGATAGCCCATCGACTCGATGAAGCGCCGCCAGATCTCATGAATGTGCGTTTCCGGCTGAAACTCGCCGATACGCCGAACGACCTCCGCAGCGGTGAGCAATGCGTTGTCGGTCTTATAGGGCTGAGAGCCATGGCCAGCGGTTCCCCCCACTCTGATTCGGATCCCGAAGAGGCCCTTTTCACCCACGATGACCGGCAGTTTCAGCCCGTTGGGGCTGGGGAGTGGGATACCACCAGATTCAGTGATGACGTAGTCGGCCATGACTGCATCACGCTCGTGATTGATGAGGTGCTCGGCGCCGTACACCCCATTTGATTCCTCGTCGGCCACGGCGAGGTACACAAGCGTTCCGCGCGGTGTGAACCCAGAACGTGCGAGTCGTTTGAATGCGACTGCCATCGATGAGGTGATGTTGAGCATGTCGATAGCGCCGCGTCCCCACACTTCGCCGTCGACGAGGTCGCCACCAAATGGATCTCGTGACCAGTGATCAGGGTTCGCGGGAACAACGTCGGTGTGACCCATAAGTAACAGCGTCGGTGCAGTCGGATCAGAGCCCTCAATGCGAGCGACAAGGCTTCGTCGGCCAGGCGCCGCGTCGTAACTTTCGAGCTCGAGTCCGGGGCCCTCCAGAAAGTTCTCGAGCACCGATGCACTTCGAATTTCACCGCCTGACTCAACCGTCCCGTCGTTGACGCAAGCGTTGCGAATCAGCGTCTGCAGAAGTTCTGTGCACTCTTCTTCACCATTTTGCGTTTTTCTGCTCATAACGCGAAGAGTACGTCGCACACCTCTTTCAAGCGTTGAATCATCCGAAAAACGAGTGTGTATTGCGCAAAATCTGCGACAAACAACGGTGTCGCGGACAAGAAGTTGACCGAGACACAAAAAGGGCCTGGTTTTCAAAAAAACCTTGTGGCACTTGAGGAAATAGCCTGTGGAAAACTATTTCAAGCGTCGTAGATGCACTCGATTACAAAGATCAAACGTGTAAATCGCATTCAACGAACGCGTTCGCGCTCACACGTAACCGAGTCAACGTTCTCGACAGAAAAAACGCGCAAAACAACGCGTGCATCCACGGATTCACCATTTACGTGCGCGATGTGAGTACCGTTTTTTGTGCAACGTCGTCACGAACCACGTGCGGCTTGCACTTCAGTAGCGATTCATGCAGCTGTTGTTGGTACCACTACACAAAATCATGAAGACGCCGAGGAGGCGAAGATGGCAGCAGTGAAGAAGCGGGCGGCCAAGAAGGCACCCGCAAAGAAGCGCACAGCGAAGAAGGCGGCTCCGGCCAAGAAGCGTGCGACCAAGAAGCGTGCAACTAAGCGCGTTGCCAAAAAGGCACCAGCTAAGAAGCGTGCAACCAAGAAGCGCGTAGCGAAGAAGGCTCCGGCCAAGAAGCGCGCAACCAAGAAGCGCGTAGCGAAGAAGGCTCCGGCCAAGCGTCGTGCGACCAAGCGTCGCGCAACCCGCCGCTGAGTTTCAGCCGCATACGTAGTGCCCCAGTGCCCCGCTTCGGCGGGGCACTGTCGCGTCCAGTTCACACTTGAGGCGGCCTGATCGCTACCCTTGCCCGCCATGAGTGCACAGTTCATTTTCACCATGCACAAGGTGAGCCGGTTCTATCCGCCTGACCGAGAGGTTCTGAAAGACATCAGCCTCTCGTTCTACCCAGGGGCCAAGATCGGCGTCATCGGTTCGAATGGCTCTGGCAAGTCCTCGCTCCTGAAGGTAATGGCCGGCCTCGACGACGGGTTCACGGGCGAAGCGCGCCTCTCCCCCGGATTCTCGGTCGGCTTACTTGAGCAAGAGCCGCACCTCGACGAGACCAAAGACGTCATGGGTAACGTCATGGACGGTCTGGGCGAAACCGCCACGCTGCTTGAGCGCTACGACGCCGTGTTGGCGAAGTGGGGTGACCCCGATGCCGACTTCGAGAAGGTCGGCGAAGAGCAGGCGGAACTCGAAGCCAAGATCGAAGCCTCAGGTGCGTGGGACCTCAAACGCACGATCGAAATAGCGATGGACGCACTCCGCCTGCCTCCCTCTGATGGCGATGTCTCTACCCTTTCCGGCGGTGAACGCCGACGCGTCGCACTCTGCCGCTTGCTCCTGAGCAAGCCCGATCTCCTGCTGCTCGACGAACCCACCAACCATCTCGACGCCGAATCAGTCGCATGGCTCGAACGCTTCCTTCGTGATTACCCCGGCACCGTCGTCGCCATTACCCATGATCGTTACTTCCTCGACAACGTTGCTCGTTGGATTCTTGAACTTGACCACGGCCGCGGCATTCCGTTCGAGGGCAACTACTCGAGTTGGCTCGATCAGAAACAAGACCGGCTCAAACAAGAAGAGAAGCAAGAGTCATCGCGTGCTCGCACCCTTGCCCGAGAACTTGAGTGGGTGCGCATGGCGCCGAAGGCTCGCCAGGCCAAGGGCAAAGCCCGACTCTCCGCCTACGAACAGTTGCTCGCTGAATCTCAAGAAGCTCAGGGTCGAGGCGACGGACTCGAAATCTTCATCCCCTCTGGCGAACGCCTCGGCGATGTCGTCATCGAGGCCGAAGGAGTCACCAAGGGCTTCGGCGACCGACTTCTCATCGAGGACCTTTCCTTCTCGTTGCCTCGTGCTGGCATCGTCGGCGTCATCGGCCCGAACGGTGCGGGTAAGACCACGCTGTTCCGCATGTTCACCGGGGGCGAAGAACCCGATGGTGGTTCTCTGAAAGTCGGTCCCACCGTCAACCTCGCCTACGTCGATCAAAGCCGCGACGTTCTTGATTCCGAAAAGACGGTGTACGAAGAAATCACTGACGGCAATGAAATTGTGAAGCTCGGGAATCGGGAAATGAATGGTCGCGCCTACGTCGCTTCGTTCAACTTCAAAGGCTCCGATCAGCAGAAGAAGGTCGGCATACTTTCCGGCGGTGAGCGCAACCGCGTGCATCTCGCCAAGGTGCTCGCTCGCGGCGGCAACGTCCTTCTTCTCGACGAACCCACCAACGACCTCGATGTCGACACGTTGCGGGCACTCGAAGACGGCCTCGAAGCCTTTGCCGGTTGTGCCGTCGTGATCAGCCATGATCGCTGGTTCCTCGACCGCGTTGCTACGCACGTGCTCGCGTTCGAAGGTGACTCACAAGTGCGTTGGTTCGAAGGCAACTTCACCGAATACGAAGCCTTCCGCAAGAAGGAACTCGGGGCCGACGCCGATCAGCCACACCGCATCAAGTACAAGCCGCTCGTCCGATGAGCGTCGATTTGGTTACGGCAGACGATCCCCAGTTCGGCTCACCGATCGGTCCCCGAGGAATTCGTCGGATCGTCATCGTTGTGTTCGTGCTCGGGATCGGCGGAATGATCGCCGGTTCGATTCTGGACAACAACGGTTTCGCCATGACGTTTGGCCTCATCACAGCAATTGCCGCGCTTGCGCTGGTTCTCGTCACCCAGGTCTCCCCGTCAGGTTCGCTCGCCAAACCCGGCGAACCCACTGCGCCCGTCGTCGACGAACGCCTCGCAGCCGACCTCGAATCTCGCATCGAAACACTCGTGGCCGAAGGCGCCAATGAGACTGACGTGCGAAAACTCGTCGGTCGCGCCATCGAACTCGGCCGCCAGCAATAATCCCCTAGGCAGTTTCGCCATCCACCTTGAGCCGGAGAGCACCGATGACCGCAGTTGATGACCACGCGGTCGCCGAACAACTCGCCGTAGACGCCGGCAAGTTGTTGGTCTCACTTCGCAACGACT
>CAIKHC010000249.1 GCA_903827085.1 uncultured Candidatus Nemicrothrix sp.
AGGAATCACCGCCATCAAAGCGTTGATCGCTCACTCGATCCGCACCGGTGCTTCCCTCGATGAGTTCTTCGGGAACTGGCGCCCACCCGACAAGACCTGAACCAAAAGCCACCCGAAACTTTGGGCCGGGTGGCTTCAGCGCGCCAAGAATGCGCTCGAAACTTTGGTTTGATTAAACCGAAGTTTCGACCGGCCCAGAACCCCCGAACTACCCTTCCCCCATGGCTTCCGGGCCGTTGCGCCGAGTTTCGCGCCACGTTCCGCGCCATCCCCGCCCTCGTAGCTCAGGGGATAGAGCATTGGTTTCCTAAACCATGTGCGGTGGTTCGAGTCCACTCGGGGGCACCAGATGGTCGCTAGTTACTAGAACGGACTACCCCACGGCGTGTACTTACCCAAGTTGCCGTTCCTCACGTAGGGGGTGTTGAGCAGGTCCATCGCCGCGACGAACGCAAGGAACTGCTCCTTCGCTAGGGCTGACACTCCTCGAAGTGCCCCCGGCAGCGGAGCTTCCATCGCATTCGGCAAATACTTGGTCATCAATTGCTGAGCGAGAACCTTTGCCATCGGATCGTCGGGGGTGTTGTCGAGTTCAAGTCGGCCTCGCTCTGTGGAGTAGTCGTAGTACTCGAGTTCGATCGAATTCGGATCGATTGTGGACGTTCCCGGATGCCAATTCGAATAGAGCCCAAGTTTGGCAGTAGCGGTACGTAGACCCAAGATGTATCGGGGCGAGTGATTGAAGTTGAACTCAATCGGCACTACTTCGTCCGTCGCCATCACAAGTGCGTGGCGTCCCCTCTGGCGACTCGATCGCAGCACCTTGGTCAGATCAAGACGCTCCGAATAAATCTCAGCGAGATCACCGGTCTTCCACCGGTCACCGCCAGTAGCCAGGGAGGCAAACATCGGAAGCAAATCAACACTTGAGGTGAGTTGGCGTCGCTCATCATCAATATCGCCCGTGTATCGACCAGAAAGATCAGTCACGATGAGCGGAACATTGAACGCCTCTTCGTAGACCGTGCCGGCTTTGTTCGCCGGGAATCCGTGGGCTCCAGAAAAGTCACCATGATCAGAGGTGAACACCACGACCGTGTTTGCAGCAACATCGGGCGGAAGCGCTCCAACCACGGTACCGATGTGCTCGTCGACCATGTTCATCACTTGGGTGTAGCTATCCATGCCGCGCTCCCAATAGGAATAGGGAGCGGTGCCGATCATCAAGCCCGAATTGTCGATTGGATACGACTGCAACGAGTAATCGGTTGAGTTCGGATTCTCATCGATCCCACCCCACACGAGTTCTGTGAATCGACGAGCGAATACCTGTGAGGACGGCTTATTCGCGGTGAGTGTTTCGAGCGACTCCCAGTTGGGCGGCAGCGTCGGGAAGCCAAGGCGAGGCGGGTTCGCTTCTTCGGGAACTGCCGGACTGAAATCAGCAACGGGCTTGAGCCCCTTTGCCGCGTAAAGGCTATTGAATCGATCCCATTCGATTCCGCCCCAGAAGTACTCGCGGTCATGCGCGTTGACAAGTCCGACAGTGAGGCAGAACGGCCCTTGATCGGCGCGACGTTTTGACAACCAATCAGCTGCTACTTGAGCAATCTGTCCGTCATAGCGATAGCCGTCGCCGTTGACTCCAACGACGTCGGGTTGCGTGAGACCTTCAAATCCGTACTCCTGCAAATAATTCGGGATCGGATCACCGTTGGGGAGATTCGAATCCGACAGGTGCCACTTTCCAACGTACGGCGTTTCATAGCCCGCCTCGCGCAGAATCTTTCCGTAGGTCGGGAACTCACGCTTAAGCGAAGGGGCCGGAGGTCCAAGCCCACCGGAACCTTTACGCGTCTGCAACATCCACGTTTGATGCGGATACAAGCCCGTGACAATCGCGGCGCGACCAGGACTGCACGCCACTCCGGCGGAGTAGTGGCGACGGAACTTCACGCCGTGCTTCCATAATTCGTGCACATTCGGCATATGTGCAGCCAGAAAGTCACTCGCCGTGTTGATACCGGCAGGGAACACACTCGGGAATCGCGTCTCATCAACGATGATGAACAAGATGTTGGGCTGCCGCTCAGCCGATCGAGAACTTGCACCTGACGCCGCTGCCGGTGCCACGGCGTCAAAGAGATGTAACCCAGCAAGTGATCCAGCCGCAACGGCCGCAGTGCCCTTCAGGACAGATCGACGACTAAAGGTGTTCGACATGAGGGCTCCTTCGGCGGCGATCGATCGCCGCTCCGTATCGACAAGTGTTAGTTCGGCTTGCTGCTTCAGTCAACGACTCAGCGTCGGTTCTACCCGCCATGATCACCTGCGATACGTTCGGAGCCGTGGGACGTTCCACCTCCAATCAACATGAGAAACCTGAGACCCGATGAGCACACTCGATGAAGTCGGTTCTCATGACAACTGGCGCTGTTGGTTATGCGATGAACCCGTTGAACCCGAAATGTCGGTTAACGATTCACGCGGTCCCAGCATCGACTCAATGACAACAAAGTCGAAAAGCAAGAACAAAAGTTCAAACGACGTTTTCGGCGCCGAACGTCTCGCTCATCGCGACTGCAACACAAAGAAGGGTGCTATTGCTCCTGTTGTGGAGTGGCCCGATCATCTCTTTGTTGTCGATCCTGCACCGATCATCGGAAGCGTTGAACGTCTATCGCGCAAAGGTGGCCGCGAGGTCGTTGCTCGGTGCCCTTCGGAACAAGACGCTGATGACGCTTCGGCATGGCTTCTTGATCGCCTCACCCGACTCGTACCCAGTGCAACGTTTGAAACAGCCATCGAATCAGGCGGGGGCCAATATCTCCTCGTGCTTCGGGCCTGACGAAAACGACGACAAGGGCGGCCATCGGTTACCCGATGACCGCCCTTGATCACACTGAAAGAGCGCCGTAGCGCCGGGAACTACTGACCAGCTTGTGAGATGCGGTTGGAGTCGAGCTTGGCTCGATCGACAACCGGACCAGTGAGCTTGATGAGGTATTTCGGATCACACGCCTGCTTGCCAATTGTGGCCGGCAGTACTTGTTCGTACTTGGTGCCCGTCAGTTTCACGATGAGGCCACAGTCGCCAGGAATGTTGGCGCCAGGATTGGTCGCTGACTGCAGACCTCCAGCGTCGTAACTCGTGACCTTCTTGAGTTCGCCGATTACGCAATCGCTTGTGAGATTCGAACCACAGGCCTTTACACCTTGCGCCCACAGCAAGAACGCAGCCGATGCCTGCGCGCTCAAGAGCCCAGTGGTTGCGTTGTTCGCCTTCATGATTTCGAGATACTTCGCTACTGCCGGGATCTTGTCGGCCTGATCGAACGGGAAGTACGTCATACGCACATAGACGTTGTCGCCATTGCCAGAGGTGTTCCACTTCGCAAAGTTTGAATCGTAGAAGTTCGCTTCAAGCATCCACATCGGGTTGTACCCAATCGCTTTCGCAGCGTCGAGCACGTTCTGAAAGTTTGGATTCGGTGAACCGGAGAAATACACAACCTCGGCTCCGCAGTCCTTCAATCGCTGGAGGAACGGAGTCCAGTTGGATTCACCACCGATGTTGTACACCTGATCACAAGAGAGGAATGTCCAACCTGCTTGCTTGTACGCGATCACAGCCTTCTCAGTTGAGTCCTGAGTGGCTGCGTAATTTGCATACATCGTCGCGGCCTTCTTCACTGCTTCTGGATGTTTCTCGGCGAAGATGAATGCGTTGGCTGCACCGTAGTAATCGGCCGGATTCGGCGACGGTTGCACCATCATCGGGCCATTCGCGAATTGCGGTGACACCGTGTAGGTCGGCACTGCGGCAAGCTTGCATCCGACTCGCACCTTCTCCTGAGCCGAATCGAGCGACCAGCCCTCGCCCACAAGCATGAAGACCTGCGAACACGCTTCAGTCATGACATTGGAAACATTCATGATCGCAGCGTCGTAGTACTTGCCAACGACCTGACGTCCATTGATGCCGCCCTGATCGTTACACCACTTGATCATGGCCCGCATCGCATCGGACATTTCCTTGTTCAAACCAGGAGCACCGGCATAACCGGCATCATCGCCATAACCGATGGTGATGTTGGTGTCGGTGACGCCCTGTGCCGTTGTGCCTTTCGCGTCACCGCTCCCGCATGGTGAAGCCATCGTGCCAAAGTCAGTCGCCGCCGGCGCCTTGGTCGTTGCGGTTCCACCGGACGAATCGGATCGACCGCCGCCGCACGCAACTGCGAACACGCTTAGAACCGCAACGAGAGCCACTGTCAGCACTGCGACACGCGGCCTACGCGAATGTTTCCCTGCACCCATGAACTTCCCCCTTGGTTTCCGAAGACTGACAGTAGCCCTCCCGAACACACACAACAGAGCGATCCGATACTTCCGTGTGCGGTGAAGTCGTTGTTGCGATCGTCCGCAAAACCGACAAGGGCGGCCGCCAGTTTCCCGGTGACCGCCCTTCATCAGTTCTGCATGACGCCGAAGCGTCAGGAATTACTTCGCTACCTGCGAAATGCGATTGGCATCAAGCTTGGCGGCGTCGACAACCGGACCGGTAACGCTGCCGATGAACTTCGGCGAGCATTCCATCTGGCCCTTCTTTGAGGGAGCTACCTGGGTGTATTCCGTTCCCTTGAGCTGGACAAGCATGCCGCAGTCAGGAGGAAGGTTTGCGCCCGGATCAGCGTTGGAGTGAAGTCCGCCGCCGTCCCATTCGTTGATGGCCTTGAGCTTTTCCATCACGCAATCGCTGGTGAGGGTGCTTCCGCACTCCTGTGCAGC
>CAIKHC010000250.1 GCA_903827085.1 uncultured Candidatus Nemicrothrix sp.
ACGACAGCGGCGTTTGCGCCGCCCATCAGTGCGACTGCTAGCGCTGACATAGCAGCTGCTTTTCGCGTTGACCCATTGACCGAGGCTCGAACGAGTGGCAAGAGCACCCAAGGGAGGAAAACGATTCCCATCGCAAAGGGGCTTTGCCAAGCGACTCGGGAGAGGATCACCGGAGAGAGTGCAAAAGCTGCCCCCGCTGCAATCCGTGTGACTGGTGTGCCGATCCTGAATGCATCGGCGAGGCGGACAAACCCGAAAAGTGCAATTGCGATGAGCACCGCTGAAAACGTTCGTTCTCCAATCCACACGGGAACGTGGAGGGCCTTGACGATCCCAAACCACAGATCGAAGGGGAGCCAGTAGCCGTTTTGCTGGTACTGGACGGCACCCATATCCCAATATGGATTCCAGAGATCAAACCCTCGCGCTGCATTCGTAATCGGGTCGAGGACACGATCGACCCTCGTGAGATAGGTGATCTCGCCAACTCGTTGGAGAAACACGCCGAGAAGTATCGGGAGCGTTGCAAGAGCTATCCACGAGTTAGGGGTGGCATCAGCCGAGCTGGATCGTTCCGAGTCAGCGGTTTGGGGGGCAGGGGTGGTGATCATGGGGCCGACTGTTTTCGACCGCGAGAAACCGCAGTCATCAGGACCGACTCAAACAAGTCGATTGCTCTATCCCAGGTATATGTGGCAGCACGCTCTTTTGCTGCGGCTGACATTTGGGAGCGAGTTTCTGTTTGTGACGCAAGGGATATCCACTTCTCTGCGAAATCGCGTTCGTCGGTGGCGAGAAGTCCCGTCGTTCCGTCATCAACAGAGTCGCGAACCCCAGCGACGTGAAACGCAAGAGTGGGGACAGATGCCGCCGCCGCTTCCATGACAACAGTTCCCCATCCCTCATGGTGGGCCGGGTGGATGAGGAGCCAAGCTTTTGAGAGTTCCTCGCGCTTCCGATTCTCGTCTACCCACCCAAGGAACTCGACGCCAGGTCCGGACATCGAACGAAGACGCTCAAGTTCAGGACCATCTCCGACAACGACCAACGTCCCTCCGGTCGTTGGTCGCACGTCATCCCAGATGCGCAATGCGAGATCGACGCGCTTATGTGGTACGAGACGACTGAGAACGAGGAAACGACGTTCTTCTGAAGGGGCCGGATCTATTGGTTCAAAATCAAGACCCATCTCGATCGTCGAGATTTGGTCGGGTGGAAAACCAAGTCCAACCAACCCTTCTGTCGTCGAAGGGGACACCGAAACGAATGGTGCCCGTCGGTAAGAGCGCGGCATGAGTGACCCTTCGAGCCATCTGCCGACAGCGGCGACTGGTCGAGGGAACTGCATCGCCCACTGTTCAGTGTGGATGTGATGGACCAGGCCGACAACGGGTCGACGCTGCCACATCGTTGAGAAAAACGGGATCCCGTTCTCAACATCGATGACGACGTCCGAATTGCGGCAGTGTCTGTAAAAAGCAATTGGGGCCAGGGGATATTGGGTGTAGTCGCCACCGACTCGGATGCTTTCGTAGTTGTGAGCACCTGAGAGTCCACCGTGAAGGAGCACGACGTCATGTCCACGCTTTGTGAGTCGGCTGGCTAACTGATCGATGACTACTTCTGAACCACCAGCTTGCAGATGGGCAGTGTCGCGCCACGCGAGGAAAACAATCCGCATCTGTCAGTCGTGTCTCTAGAGGTCCAGTGTCGCAATTGGGTTCGGAACGGGAAGCCCGCATCGAGAGGCTAGGTCGCGAACCCGCCCTGGGCGGGTTCGGATGCGAATCGGAAGGAGATCGAACGCAGCGCGGAGTGAATCGCGGAGGGGACGCACTGCGGAATGGTCGCTTGCGACCCACGTAACTGGAACTTCAGCGATTGAGTAATTGAGTGCAACGCCGATTCGGAGAATCTCGGGATCAAACGCGAAGTGATTCGTTCTGGATAGAGAGAAGAGGAGCCGGGCGACATCGCCGCGAAAGGCTTTAAACCCGCACTGAGAATCATGAACGGGCAGCCCTGTGACGATTCTCATAAGTCGGTTGAATGAGCGTCCCATTATCTGACGAAGCACGTTGGATCGATTGACAACTGCACCGGGGACGCTTCGGGAACCGATCGCAATGTCATGTGTCGTTAGTTGCTCAAGTAATGGCCCAAGATCGTTAAGTGAAGTGGAAAGATCCGCATCCATAAAGATCACGACACTGGAACTGGTTCGAGCAACT
>CAIKHC010000251.1 GCA_903827085.1 uncultured Candidatus Nemicrothrix sp.
ATCAATATTCGCGAACTCAGTAAACGAGTTGTTCGACGGATCAGCATCCGCCAACACCTTCGTAATCGCCGCGGTCAACGTGGTCTTACCATGATCGATATGACCCATCGTGCCCACATTCGCGTGGGGCTTGGTCCGCTCGAACTTCTCGCGTGCCATTGCTTTCTCCTGTGTCGTTGTGCCCTGCGGCGATTGCTATGAGTTGGAAAGGTGCGGGTGCTGCTTTACGTACTTCGGTTTCAGATACTGCGGTACTTCGATCTGTTGATCAGTAGCGAAATCACTCACCGCGTACGCGGGTAACGATTTCTTCCTGAACGTTCGACGGCATTTGCTGATAGGAGTCGAACTGCATGGTGTAGGTGGCTCGACCCTGGGTGCGTGAACGAAGGTCAGTAGCGTAACCGAACATCTCCGAAAGGGGTACCTGCGCACGAATGATCTGCGAGTTGCCCTTCTGTTCCATGCCACCGAGCTTGCCGCGACGGCTGGAAAGATCGCCCATGACGTCGCCCATGTAGTCGTCGGGAGTCGAAACTTCGACGTTCATGATCGGCTCGAGCAGGCAAGGCTTGGCCTTACGTGCAGCTTCCTTGAACGCCATGGTTCCGGCGATCTTGAAGGCCATTTCCGAAGAGTCAACGTCGTGGTACTTGCCATCGGTGAGGATCGCTCGCACGTCGACAGTCGGGTATCCGGCAAGAACGCCAGAGGACAATGCCTGCTGAATGCCGGCGTCGACAGACGGGATGTATTCCTTCGGAATTTTGCCGCCGCTGATCTTGTCGAGGAATTCGTAACCGCCACCAGGGCCGGTGTTCTCGAGCGTGATGGTGACTTCGGCGTACTGACCCGAACCACCCGACTGCTTCTTATGGGTGTAGGTCGAGTTTTCGATGGTTTGGGTGATGGTCTCGCGGTAGGCCACCTGCGGCTTACCAACGGTTGCATCGACCTTGAACTCACGAAGCATGCGATCGACGAGCACCTCAAGATGCAATTCGCCCATTCCGGAAATAACCGTCTGAGCGGTGTCTTCGTCGGTACGAACCTGGAAGGTGGGGTCTTCTTCGGAGAGCGAGAACAACGCCTTGGACATTTTGTCCTGATCGGCTTTGGTCTTCGGCTCAACTGCAACGTGGATAACGGGCTCGGGGAAGATGAGTTCTTCAAGTACGAGCGGTGCCGACGGATCGCACAGCGTGTCGCCAGTCTTGGTGTTCTTGAAACCAATGCCCGCAACAATGTCGCCAGCGAATGCGACGTCCATATCTAGACGATCGTTTGCGTGCATTTCAAGGAGACGACCGATGCGCTCCTTCGAGGTGGTTCGGGCGTTCATCACCTGTCCGCCCTTTTCAAGGCTGCCGCTGTACACGCGGAAGTAGGTGAGCTTGCCGACGTGCGGGTCGGTCATGATCTTGAACGCAAGAGCAGCGAACGGCGCGTCGTCGGTTGGCGGACGCTCAACTTCTTGGTCGCCCTTGAGGCTCGAGCCCTTGACCGGCGGAAGATCGACCGGCGAAGGCAGGTACCAGACAACAGCGTCGAGCAACGGCTGCACGCCCTTGTTCTTGAACGCCGTGCCGTTAAGGACGGGAATGACCTCGCCGGCAATGGTTGCCTTACGAATGGCCGCACGAAGTTCGTCGACGGAAATTTCTTCTTCACCGATGAACTTCTCGAGGAGGGTTTCGTCGACAGAAGCAACGGTTTCGATGAGGTCGGCGCGGTAGGCCTCGGCATCGTCCTTCATGTCTGCGGGGATCTCTTGGACCTCCCACTTGGCGCCGAGTTCTTCGTCGAGCCACACGAGTGCGTCCATGGTGACGAGGTCAACAACGCCCTTGTAATTGCCTTCGGCGCCGATCGGAAGTTGCAACACCGCGGTGTTGGCTTCGAGGCGGTCCTTGATGGAGTCGAGCGCGGCGTAGAAGTCGGCGCCCAGGCGATCCATCTTGTTCACGAAGCAGATACGGGGAACGTTGTACTTGTTGGCCTGACGCCACACCGTTTCGGTCTGCGGTTCCACACCGGCAACACCGTCGAACACTGCAACCGCGCCATCGAGCACGCGAAGTGAGCGCTCGACCTCGACGGTGAAGTCGACGTGGCCGGGGGTGTCGATGATGTTGATGCGGTGGTCTTCCCAGAAGCACGTGGTCGCAGCAGAGGTGATGGTGATACCACGCTCTTGTTCCTGGACCATCCAGTCCATGGTTGCGCCACCGTCGTGAACTTCACCGATCTTGTAG
>CAIKHC010000252.1 GCA_903827085.1 uncultured Candidatus Nemicrothrix sp.
CATCCTGATGTCGACAAGGTCAGCTTCACTGGTTCAACAGCTGCTGGTCGCAAGATCGGTGCCATCTGTGGCGAACAGCTCAAGCGCTGCACCCTCGAACTTGGTGGCAAGTCCGCAGCAATCATCTGCGACGACGCCAACATCGAAGAAGCAGTCGGCCACATCATTCAGGGTGGCCTCATGAACAACGGTCAGGCTTGCGTGGCACTCACTCGAGTTCTTGCTCCAGCGAGCAAGTACGACGAGATCCGCGATGCGCTTGCTGCTGCAGTGAGCGCACAGGTTGCCGGCGACCCCGCCATTCCCGAGAACATGTGTGGACCACTCATCGCCGAGCGTCAGCGCGAGCGCGTCGAGGGCTACATCGCCAAGGGCAAGGCCGAAGGCGCAACCGTTGTTGTCGGTGGCGGACGTCCCGACGAGGCAAAGGGTCACTTCGTGTCACCCACGCTCTTCGCCGATGTCACCAATGACATGACCATCGCCCGTGAAGAAATCTTCGGCCCAGTGTTGTCGCTCATTAAGTACGACACACTCGAAGATGCCATCGCCATTGCAAACGACAACGATTACGGCCTTGCCGGTGCCTGCTACACCTCAGACATCGAAAAGGGCATCAACGTTGCTCGCAAGGTTCGCACCGGCACCTTCGGCGTGAACACTGCTCAGGGCATGGACTTCAACGGCCCATTCGGCGGCTTCAAGAGCTCGGGCGTTGGCCGCGAGCTTGGCCCCGAAGGCATCGAAGCATTCTGCGAGTGCAAGACCATCTCGCTCCCCGGTGGCATTGATCTTCCGATCGGCGGCTGATCGCTCCACCAACGTTGTGCAGTACCCGGGGGTCGACCACACGGTCGGCCCCCGGTTTCGTTTTGCGACTTAGTTGTAGGTCGGCCAAGCCACAACGGGGCCGGCGAGATCAACAAGTTCCGCAGCAGCGCCAAGGTCAACCGCAACTCCAGTGACGCTCAGGCCCGAGTCGCTCATTGCCGCAACAAGGTTCGCTCGGTGTTGCGAAGGATCGCCCCCGACAACATCGTCGCCCCATTGTTCAACGACAATGCCGAGGTCGAGAGCAGCAGCAAGATCGAGCAGTTCGTCTTCGATCAATCCGCCCGGCATCGTGATCGCAACCGAGCGAGTGCCGTCGAGGGCCGACACGATTGCTGCAGCAATGGCGAATCCATCCGAGGCGCGTGCAGGAACAACAACGCGTCCCATCGGAACGGGAACGACTCCGCGAGCGAACCAAATCCCAACGGGTCCGGCGTCGGCGTAGACCTGTACATCGCCATCGATCGCATCGAAGACATCAAGCACTGCACGAACGGGGTGCAACGGCGAGGTTGTCGCGTCGCGATGGTCGCCGAGCACAGCGGAACACGCTTCGACCAGTGAGGAACGAGAGGCCGGTGCATCGGGCGTCGGCCAGTCGGTGGCGAGAAAGGGCAGATGCCACGGCTCAACTTCAAGGAGCTGCGCATTCATCGGAAGCGACTCGCCAAGTTCATCGTCGTCAACGCCGACGGCGATCACGAGTTCGCACGCATCAAGTCCACCAAGCGCGGGGTCATCGGCTTGAACGCCGACAACGCCGCACCACGACGGATGATCGAATGGAACAACTCCGACCGCACCCATCGTGGTCATGACTCCGGCACCAGTGCGCGTGACGAAATCAGCTACATCGCCAGCTGCTCCTTCACGAATAACGCCTGGGCCAACGATGATCATCGTGCGGAAGTCAGCAAGACCAGCCGAAAGGCGAAGCAACTGATCGCTTCGTTGAAGCACGAGCGGCTGTGCGCCTTCAGGGGCTTCGGCGAAAAGGTCGGCGGGAAGTTCGATCTCGACCGCACCAAACACACGGCCCAATGACCAACCGGCAATCGCAGCGGGAAGATCTTCGACAGCGAGAGAGAGCGCTTGTGTTTCTTCGCCCGGTTGCGAGGACAAACGCACGCGACGGCCGGGAAGAAGCGCTACTCCCGGACGCGCATCTGGCCCGACAGACAGACGTCCGTCAGCATCGGCCAACGCGATTGCTGCGGCTTCGGTTGCGACAGGAATCAGCGCAAGGCCTTCGAGTGCTTCAAGTCCGTGACCGGGCGCAGCGAATACACGCATCGCTCCAACGGCACGCAAACAGCGCGAGACCAGCGACGCGACCGATTCAGATGTGGGCACAGGCTTAGTTGTCGAGCAACAGGTGAGCGACGCGCCGACGGTGCCAAAGGGCATCGCCCCAGCTTGAGGAGAGCGCCCAGGAACGCTTCAGCCAGAAGTGCAGATCGTGTTCGGTGGTGTAACCGATAGCGCCATGAGTTTGCAGCGCCTTACGAGCAACAACCTCGGCGGCATCGGAAGCGAAACACTTCGCCATCGAGACTTCACGATCGACATCGGCAGAACCAGTGGCCAGACCGTAGGCCGCAGCCCAAACCGCGGGACGAGCAAACGACACCTTGAGTTCTGCATCGGCCAGGTGATGCTTCACGGCCTGGAAGCTCCCGATCGGAACGCCGAACTGCTTGCGCTCGACCACATAAGCAACCGTCATCGCGATCATTTGCTCGGACAATCCGATGAGCAGTGCTGCGGTGGCGGCAGCGCCGCGATCAAAGGCTCGGTTCGCAGCCTGCAGACCCGCTTCGCCTGAAACGATAAGTTCGGCGTCGGCTTCGTCCCATTCGACTGCGAACAATCGACGCGCGCCATCGACCGACACCTGCTGGGTTGAACGAACCTTGTCGGCGGGAACAGCGAACAGGCGATCGTCACGCTGCGCAACCAAAAGGTTGGCGATGTGCATGTCGTTGACGAAAGGCTGGCCATCGAGTTGAACGGTGGCGATGACCGAACCGTCGGCAATGCCGGGCAACCACTTTTCAGCAATTGCCGTGGGTGCTGATTCAGCAAGGAGCGGCGCGACAACAGCAACGGTCTCAACGAGCGGAGCTGGGTATGCGTAGCGGCCTGCTTCGGTCAGGATCGGAAGGAGATCGATCTCGTTCATCCCCATGCCGCCAAAGGCTTCGGGAACAGTGAGGCCAATCACGCCCATCTCGGCAAGAGCTGCCCAGGTTGACGCGTCGCGACCGACGGTGTCGTCCCATGACCACCGCACCTTTTCCGGCGGGCATTCATTGGCAAAGAATTCAGCGACGGTGTCGCGAAACAACAGTTGATCTTCGGTGAAAGCGAATTGCATCTCGGCCTACTTCCGGGGCAGACCGAGCACGCGCTCGGCGACGACGTTGCGTTGAATTTCATTTGTGCCCGCATAGATCGGGCCACTTAGTGCGAACTCGAATCCCTTCATCCACGCTCCCCCGTCGACTGCATCGGGTGAGTTTTCGATGAGTTCGGCGGCTGGGCCGAGCAATCGAAGGGCGGTTTCGTTGAGATTCACATCGAGTTCGGACCAATAGATCTTGGTGAGACTTGAACGCGCACCTTGCGAGACGCCCTTCACGAGACCAGTTACATCGGCAAGCGTTGCAAGGCGATAGGCCTCGGCTTCCATCCACGACTGAGCAACATCGTCGCGCATTGACGCGACGCGTTCAGCATGCTCGCCAGTAGCGGCCTGACGCTTCCAGAGATCGACAAGACGATCGGCGGCAGCGCAGAAACGACCTGGTGAACGCAGAGTAAGACCGCGCTCAGAAGATGCGGTTGCCATGGCGACG
This sequence comes from uncultured Candidatus Nemicrothrix sp., assembly GCA_903827085.1. Taxonomy (GTDB): domain Bacteria; phylum Actinomycetota; class Acidimicrobiia; order Acidimicrobiales; family Acidimicrobilacustridaceae; genus Acidimicrobilacustris; species Acidimicrobilacustris europaeus. The sequence goes on from CAIKHC010000252.1 coordinate 3,693, forward strand.
CCCCAACCTTCATTGACGCCACCCAATACCAAGTCATCGGAAACGAAGACGTCGTCGAAGAACACTTCAGCGAAACCTTCATCGCCATCAAGACGCTCAACGCCGCGCACCGTCACGCCAGGTGCATCGAGCGGAACGAGGAGGTATGTCATGCCGCTGTGACGCGCAGCATCGGGATCGGTTCGGAACAAACCAAACACCCAATTGCAGAACGCACCGCGTGTTGTCCACGTCTTTTGTCCGTTAATGACCCAGTCGCCGCGCTCGTCGTCGCGGGTAGCACGGCTCTTGATGCCAGCAAGATCGGAACCAGCGTCTGGTTCAGACCATCCCTGACACCACAAGTCGTCGGCAGCAGCCATTGCGGGAAGAAAGCGTTCCTTCTGTTCTGGCGTTCCGAATTCGAAGAAGGTCGGGGCAAGGAGGAAGATGCCGTTCTGTGTCACGCGCTGCGGACCACCAGCTCGGTAGTACTCCTCTTCGAAGATGAGCCACTCCCACAGCGATGCACCGCGGCCGCCGTATTCCTCGGGCCACGAGACCACAGACCAGCGGGCGTCGAACAGTTTCTTTTCCCACTCGACATGAAGGGCGAAGCCTTCGGCGGTATCGCCCGAAGGCAAACCGACGGGGACGTTGGCCTCGAGCCAAGCCCGGGCCTCGGCCCGGAAGGCCTCTTCGGCCGGTGTGAAGTTCAGATCCATGGGGACTCCGTGTAGGGGGAACAACCGCTCCGGAGGGGCGATCGTAGGCCCTCCATCATCGATCGGTCAGGTTGAGCGGCCTCAGCGACGAACGTCACGCGACTGATTCGTAGCAAAACCTGACGGGTCGTCAGGTTTTGTCCTAAAGTCCTCGGCACGGGGACTAGCCCCGATACCTGCGCCCTCGAGGAGAGCCATGACCATCACCGCTCCCAATCCCGCTTCGGCCGACACCAAGCGCGTCATCCCAAAGATCGTTTCTGTCGATGATCACATCATCGAACCGGCCGATGTCTGGACCAGCCGCCTCCCCAAGAAGTACCTCGACGTTGGTCCTCGCCTCGAGCGCTTGCGCGTCGACAACCTCAAGTTCGATGGCATGAACTACTCGTTCGACATCGTTGGCGACAACAGCCCTGGTGGAAAGTTCGCCGACTTCTGGTGCTACGAGGACCTCAAGGTTCCAATGCGTCGCATCATCACCGCTGTTGGCTTCGATGCCGAAGAGCGCACCATGCTTCCGGTCACCTACGAAGAAATGCGCAAGGGCTGCTGGGATCAAACCGCACGTCTTGCCGACA
>CAIKHC010000253.1 GCA_903827085.1 uncultured Candidatus Nemicrothrix sp.
GCTGCTATCCCGTGCGAAATCGAAGACGAAGACTTCTGCTTGCGCCTCTTCGACGACCCGCAGTTCCGTGACGCCGGGCTCGTCACCACGATGCAGCAAGCTCAGGTCGGAAGTTTCGACCACTTCGCCCACATGTGGACTTTTTCCGAAACACCCACACGAATCGCCGGACCACCGCTCATCGTTGGTCACGACACCGTCGACATCATGACTGAACTCGGCATCAGCAAAACCGAGATCGACACTCTGATCGCTGACGGCGTCGTCCTTCAATCCACACTCCGACAGGAGCGCGCCTTATGACCGCCGTTCGTCCACCAATCTTTGACTTCGACGATGCGTTCTTCTGGGAAGGCGCCAAAGAGCACAAACTTTTAATTCAACGATGTGGCGACTGCGACACCTTGCGCCATCCGCCCACCCCAATGTGTGCAATCTGCGGTTCAACCAACAACCAAACCACACAATCAGCAGGGAACGGCATCATCCTCACCTGGATCGTTTCGCAGCACCCCACAGAACCTGACGCAGAACCTCGCATCGTCATCCTCGTGCAGCTCGATGAAGGCACCCGAATCGTTTCCAACCTCATCGATGTTGCACCAACCCACGATCAGGTGCTGAACGATAAACGGGTCGAGGTGTGCTTCGTTGACTACGACGGAACCGTCCTGCCCCAGTTCCGTTTGGCAGAGGTGCAGCCATGAGTAAAATACGTGCAGTCATCGCTGGCATTGGTCACACCGAGTTCTCACAGAATTCGGGACGCTCAACATTGCAACTCGCCGCCGAAGCTTCACGCGACGCGATTCGCGATGCAGGTTTCTCCCCCGCCGAAGTCGATGGCACCGTCACATTCTCCATGGACACGAACGACGAACTCGCTCTTATCCGAACGATCGGCGTTCCCATGCTGCGATTCTGCGCTCGCACCCGAGGCGGTGGTGGTGGGGCAAGCGCAACCGTTCAACTTGCTGCAGCCGCCGTCGAAAGCGGTCAGGCCGATGCGGTGCTTGTCTACCGAGCATTCAACGAGCGTTCGGCCCATCGTTTCGGACAACCGGTGCAGGCCAACCCCGACCCGGCTTGGAATTGGGCGAGCCCCTTCAGCCTCAACACGCCAGCAAAGGTCTACTCACTCACCTTTCAGCGCTACATGCACGAGTTCGGCCTCACCAACGAAGACTTCGGCCGCTACACCGTCGTTGCTCGCGACTGGGCCTCAACCAACCCCGATGCGCAGTTCTACGAGCGGCCCATCACACTGCAGGACCATCAAGATTCGCGGTGGATAGTCGAACCAATCCTCCGAAAGCTCGACTGCTGTCTTGAATCCGACGGCGGTGTCGCGCTTCTCATCACCTCCGCCGAACGCGCCGCAGATCATGGCGCCGACGCGGTTCCGATTCTCGCCTCCTCAGCGATACAACTCGAAGGCGGACATGAGATGTTCGCTTACTACCACGAGGACCTTTGTGAATACCCCGAAGGCCGTGTACTCGGCCAACAGCTCTACAAACAGGCGGGCATTACGGCCGACGACATTGATGTCGCCATGATCTACGAGAACTTCAGCCCAATCGTGTTCCTTCAACTCGAAGCATTTGGCTTCTGCGGGCGCGGCGAGGCAAGCGACTTCATCAAAGATGGCCACATTGGGCGCGGCGGTTCGCTGCCCGTGAATACCAATGGAGGCCTCTTAGGCGAGGGCTATATCCACGGAATGAACAACATCGTCGAAGGCGTGCGTCAATTGCGGGGCACGTCAGCAAACCAAGTCTCCGGAGCTGAGCATGTTCTCGTTAGCGCCGGCCGTAGCGGCATCATTCTGGGCCGCTGAGCGAAAGGAATACTGATGACCATCACCGAATCCAACATCGTCCTGAACCACACCGGCGAACGAATCATCTCCGCCGATTCGCATGTGGCGATCACGCAAGATCAGGTCAAGGCCAACCTTGATCCCAAGTTTCATCCCGACTACGACAAAGCCCAGCAAGCATTTGCTGCGCGCGTTGCCGCCAACATGAGTTCCGCCAAGGTCAATGCCGACGCGATGAAACGAAATCCGCATGCGGCGTTCTCTCGTCCCGGCTACCACACCGCCTCAGACCGACTCGCCGACATGGACGCTGACGGCGTCGACGTTGAAGTCATCTATTCCGAAGTAAGCGCCTTCCGCTATATCGGCGACATGGAGCGCGGCGCCGCCGAAGCTACACGCGCGTTTAACGACGTTCTGACCCAATTCGCGTCTGCCGATCCTCGGCGGCTTGTCGTCAGCTACCAGATCCCGATTCACGACATCGATGCAGCCGTTGCTGAGGTGCACCGGGTTACGGAATTGGGAGCAAAGTCTCTTCAGATTCCCGTCTTCCCAACCGAACTCGGACAACCTGACTACTTCGACGAACGCTATGAACCGCTTTGGGCGGCCGTTCAAGAAACAGGCCTTCCGATGTGCTGCCACATCGGCATCAACACAAATCTCGATGAACTCACCCGTCGTGACCCAACTCCGCAGAAGGGCATCATGGTCACGATGACTGCTCTCTCCACCGCAGAAGCGTTGGGTATGTGGATCCTCACCGGGACGCTCGAAAAATTTCCCGATCTCAAACTGGTATTCGTTGAACCCGGTATTGGCTGGATTGCTCACTATCTCGATCTCATCGATGACATGGTCGTACGCCAGGGGTACGTCTATGACAATCTCAGTGAACTCCCGAGTTTCTATTTCCGCCGCAACATGTGGACCACATTCGTCGACGAGCCGCGCTCGATCGAAGCACTGCGTTACGACGTCGGTGTCGACAACATCATGTGGTCCACCGACTTTCCCCATCCCGTAACAAGTTGGCCCGATTCCCAGGACCTTATTGAACGGGCCTTCATAGGGGTTCCTCATGAGGAAAAGCGCAAAATTGTGTGCGACAACGCAGTCAAAGTCTGGAACCTGTGAACGCCACTACCTCCAACCGTTCAACGGGACAGTTCCTCGACCGCGACACACTCGTCGCTACCGCAGCGGACCTTGCCGACAAAATCGGATGGACGGAACTCACGCTGTCGAAAGTTGCTGAAGCGGTTGACCGGCACGTGAGTTCGCTCTACTCCCATGTCGACGGTCTCGATGCGCTGCGGCGTGAGATCGCGGTCCTCGCCGTAACCGAGATTGGCGATGTTGTATGGCGAGCAAGCGTGGGTCGCAGCGGGGCTGACGCGCTCACTGCGATTGCGGAGGCGGAGCGCGACTTCGCCCGACTGCACCCTGGGCGTATGGCTGCGCTACGGGGGCATCTCGGAGCCGACGACGCAGAGTTCACAGAACGGGCAAAGCGCGTTGCCCAGCCAATCCGAACAGTGCTCGCCTCGTTTGGATTGGACGAAAAGCAGGTTGCCATCGCCCACCGCGTCTTCAGCGCGACGGTTCGTGGCCTCATCGAACCAGGAACCCCCTTAGGGCGTGCCGATGACGACATCGCGCTTCAGGCCACGGTCACCCTCTTTGTCACCGCACTCGAGAGCGGCAACTGGCCAACGGTCGAGAAAAGCCCACCGCTAGGCGGGCGTGCCTGATCGAACCGTCGTCGTTGTTGTCGTTGAACCCGACGAGCCTGAAGCACCCGAACTCGATGTGGTTCCATCGGGAAGCGACTGTGCCTGGCTGATGAGCGTCTGCGCTTCCTTGACCTTTGCCTGATAGCCAGCAAGATCGCCGTTTCGAAGCGCAGTGTCGGCATAGGTCAATGCCCTCGCCGCCTGATCGATCAACTGATCCTTCGTGGCATTGCCGGTAGAAGGAATCGTGGTGGTCGTCGTGGGATCACTCGGCACGGATCCGCCATTGGTGGAGCCATTGTTCGTGGCGTCTTCCGGCGAGGCAACCCCCGACTCGAAGGTTTGCGGGTTGGCTCCGGGGAACAGTGTTTGCAACGCTTCGCGAAGCGTGGGCTTCATGACGACCTGTCCGCCAAACACGGCGATGACCTGCTTGAGCTCAGGGATCGCTGTGTTGTTGTCTGACGACACATACAGCGGACGGATATAGATGATCGAGTTGTTTACCGGGGTCAGCATCAAAGCGCCGAACTGAGTCCGCGATCCCTGCTGGTTAAGCAGCGTCGTGTACTTACTGACCTCGGGGTCGGAAAGAATGTTGGCGTTGACGATTGCCGGGCCATCGATATTGAAACCAGAAGGCATTTCGTACACAGTCAACTTGCCATACTGCGCAGGATCACTGTTTGCGACCATGAACGATGTAAGCGTCTTTTTGGAGTCATCGTCGGAGAACGGAACGAACGGACGCAGCATCACGAACGATTCAGTTTCCTCGCCTGGAAGTCGAATCAGCGAATACACGGGGCTGATGCGCGCTTCTCTTGTGCGCACAACGGTGGCGCCATTCACTGTTTGAGTAGAAGCAACTACTGGCGACGAACCGTTCACCGTGGAACCTGGATCCTGAGCAACGGACCAGCTCGATGACTTCTCGTAGAACGACTTGGCATCGCTGATGTGATAGCGACCAAACATATTGGTCTGCACCCGGAAGAGATCTTCGGGATAGCGCCAATGCGCTTTCAGTTCCGCAGGCATCTCGTCGACACCAGCGAACAATGCCGGGAAGGCCTTTTGGTAGGCGTTGACGATGGGGTCAGAGGGATCGACGATGTAAAGCTTCACTGTGCCGTCGTAGGTATCAACCACGCCCTTGACCGAGTTGCGGACGTAGTTGAATCGCTTACCACCGAGGTCGCTGCCAGCTGGAAGTCCGCTTGAATCAGCACGCTGCGCGTTCGGATAACGGTCAGTGGTTGTGTAGCCGTCGAAGATGTACACGACTCGTCCGTCTTGAATTACCGGATATGGATCATTGTCGAACTGCATGAACGGAGCGACAGCTTCAACACGCTGGCGGATATCGCGCTGATACACGATGCGGGAATCAGACGTAAGGAAGTTTGAGACCACAAGGTTCCAGTCCGAGAACCTCAGTCCGTACGCGGCCTTCTTGGGGAAGGAATCGAGTTTCACGCCGCCAGAGCCGGAGTACTCAGTGAACTTGGTTTGGCCGTCGGCCTCGATGAAATCGATTTCCTCGCGGCTTGCATTTGTAATTGCATAGCCCGTCACGTTCTCGCCGTAATACAACTGTGGAGTTGAGACTTCAGTGGTCATTCGCGATGTGTCGGTGATCTGAGGAACATTCCTGATCAAGAAATCGGGACGACCTTGCGTGGTCGTTGCATTGGCCGGAGCAAGGGCCACGCCGTATCCGTGGGTGTAGGCCAAGTGCTGGCCTTCCCATGAACTCTGCGGAATCTGCCCAACATTCAGATCACGGGCACCGATGATCACCTGTGTATTGGCAATTTCACCCGATGGGGTCTTAATCGGATAGCGATCAACATCGAGCTCGTTGAATCGAAGTTGTGAGTACTGGCTCTGCAAACGCTGATAGGTCGGTTCAACGATCGTCGGATCAAGCAATCGGATATTGCGGATCGTTCCTGGGTTCTCATTAACGTTTTGCGTCGCAACCGATTTGTCTTGGTTGTAGATAAACGGTTTGGTGTCAACCTCGCTGAGGCCCAAGGCCGTTCGTGTCGCACTGATGTTGTGGTCGATGTATGGCATCTCTCGAGTTGATTCCTCGGGTTCCACCACAAAGCGCTGGATGAACGCCGGATAGGCAACACCAGCAACCACCGAGATGAGCGCCCAAAGCCCGACCGCAACAACGGGAAGCGTCCAGCCGCGTCGCCAAATGTTTGCGATGAAAAGTCCAAACGACAAGATGGCTATGAAGAGCAAGAGATAAATCGCTGGAAGTTGCGCCTTGACGTCGGTGTAGGTCGCGCCGTCAACCGTTCCGCGAGTGGAGTACGTAAGCGCAAAGCGCTGCAACCAATAATCAGCGGCCTTCACTAATGCCAGCAACCCAAGCAATACAGAAATATGCGCCTTGACCTGAGGAGTGACTCGCTCTCCTGCGGCCTGCAGGCGGATGCCGCCGTTGAGGTAATGCGCGACGACAGCCACGATAAGCAGGATGATGCCGGCTGCGAACAACCAATTCACTACCGATGCGTAGAACGGAAGCTTGAAGACGTAAAACCC
>CAIKHC010000254.1 GCA_903827085.1 uncultured Candidatus Nemicrothrix sp.
ACTGAGCCAAACGCCCGAAGATAACCAGCGTAGTCGTCGTTAGTCGAGGTGTTTTTCGGCGGCAGCCGGGTCGATTGTGTGCGTGGCCCGCACCCTTGCCAATGCCACCATCGCTTCAGCAGTTTCGAATTGAAGCTCAGGCAACGCATCGGGGGCGAACCATTTCACTTCAACAATCTCTGGCGAGGTGGGGCGCACTTCACTGATCTCCGACAGCGCTACTGGTCGAGCTCGGTAGACGACATCGACGCGTTGCGGATCAGCATCGACCACGACTGCAGGTGGACCGACAAGTTCAACGGCGATTCCCACTTCTTCGAATACTTCGCGACGCGCTCCAACTTCAGGCGCTTCGCCACGCTTCAGCAAGCCACCAGGAATGCCCCACTTCTTTCGATACGCCTGACGCACGAGAAGGATGGCGCCATCGGGTCGTTCGATCACACAGATCGCGCCGACGGTGTACGAAGGCGACACAGTTCGAACTGTGATGCGTCGGACCGAACGCGGGAACAATCGAAAAACGCGCAACGCCAGGCGATACGTGCGTGCTCCGATTGATCGACCCATGGGCAAAGCCTATGGGCGCCTGATGCTCCGACGCGCATCGACAAGTTCTGCAAGAAGTTCCGGTGTGGCAGCGGCAACAGGGGTTCGCCGGTCGGCATGTTCGACCACGACAAGGTCGCGATCATCCGCATCAACAATGACGGCACCGGCTTCCTGACACACCAACAGTCCACCGAGGTAATCCCACGAACCATGCGCATTCCACGAGCAATCGATGTAGCCATCGACAACACCACACGCGACTGCACACAGATCGAGCGCACACGCACCAAGCGAGCGGAACTGATACCAACCAAGCCAGTGATCGGGATAACCAGAAAGCGCGACGAGTGATTCGCGCATCTTCGTTGCACCCGAAGTCGTCATCGCTTTGCCATTGCGGGTTGCTCCCCCGCCGCGCACTGCTTCGAACCGATCGCCTGTCGCCAAATTAATAACAAGCGATGCGCGCGCTCCGTCGGCATCGACCGCACACAAACTGGTTGCATACCAAGGGATGCCGCGACTGGCGTTCGTTGAGCCATCGAGTGGATCGAGCACGACGGTGATTGCTGCGTCGGGGCGATGACGTCCGGACTCCTCTGACAGCACGCCGACTCCGGCTCGTTCGAGCACCGCAAGGGCGGCAGCGTCGGCGGCGAGGTCGCTGTGGTACTGCCCGTCACGGGTTCCGGCCAGACCCCAATCATCGAGATTCCCAAGCGCAGCACGAATGGCGCTTGCCGTTTCATCGAGGACCTCAAGCAGGATTCTGTCGTCCATGGGGTCGACGGTAGCCTGACCCCCGTGGCGATCATCGACGTTCCCGGCTTCATTGCTGATCTCAAGGACCACGCGGTCGATCATGCCTTCCATGTGCACGACGAGCGGCACTTCATCGAGACCTATTCCATGCGCCAAGCATGGGAAATTGATCTTCACCCCGAAGACGCCTGCGGCGGTCCGCTCGACCTTCATCTTTCCCTCGAGGTCGACCCCAGAATCATGATCGGGTTCGAGGACAAGATGCTCGCGATCCCCGAAGGCGACGACCCAGTCGAAGGGTTCTCATTCCCGCTGGCGTTCACATGGACACTCCCTCCGCTTCAGTACCCACCCGACCTGTTGGTGCTTGCCACCGAACTTGCCGGCATGGGCGGAATCGAACTTCCACTTGAGGTGTCGGCGATCGATTCGTTTGCTTCGGTCACCGATGCACCGGAACGCAGCCTGACGATCGTTTCGCGCATCGAGGTTGGACTCGACCGCATCTTCCTCGGTCAAGAGCAAATGTGCGATGTTCTCGATACCTGTCACAACGTGAGCATCTGGCTTCTTGATCGCGCTGCAATCTGGCTCGGCGAAAACTAGTCACCCAGCACACAATGCAGTTCGTCCCTTCCGCTGCGATTCCCGAAGCTGCGCAACGTTTCGCCGAACTGCAAAATCGCGAGTGGGGTCACCTCTATCCCGACGCGTCAGTCGAGCGTTCGAGGTTTGATCTTCTGAACAACCGCTACGACGAATCGGACTTCACAACACTCCGATTGGCGTGGTTCGCCTGCAACGAAGAGGGAGAACCGCTTGGCGTTGCGATGCTCGTAGGCGACGGTGAGGTCGAACCCCGCGACGAGCGTGATCTTGAGGGCCCATGGTTCGCCGGGCTCGTGGTTGACCCAGCGTTTCGGCGCCAAGGAGTCGGAGCCGCCCTACTCAACTTCGTTACCGAACAGGCCCGGTTACTCAGCTTTCAGCGGCTGCGGCTTGTCACCGAGCACAAGACCAAGTTTTACGAACAGCGCGGATGGATCATTGAACGAGAGGTCACCCTGAATTCAGTACCCAATACCGTGATGTTCATTACTCTCAAATCATGAACATCACACCTGTTGCCGGCCATCTCGGGGCAATCGTTGAAGGCATCGATCTTGCATTTGCCACGCCCGACGACGTCGTTGCGATCAAAGCGGCCATAGAGGAACACCTCGTCCTTTTCTTTCCCGGTCAGGGCGCGATGACAGACGAGCAGCAAGTCGCCTTCACCCTCAATTTCGGCGGCCCTTACTTCCACCCGATTGCCCGGGCTTTTGGCGCAACAGAATTCAAGGCGGGACACATTGTCGATGACATTGACCACCCTCCCTATCAAGACAAATGGCACACCGATGTCAGTTGGGATCCAGAGCCTCCAACATTCGGAAGTCTTCGGATGGTGGAACTCCCTGACCGAGGCGGCGACACCGTCTTTGCATCGATGTACGCGGCCTACAACGCGTTAAGCGACGCAATGAAGTCCGCACTCGACGGCCTGACGGCGTGGCACGACCTCGGCGACGAGACGGCATTCCGTTCCAAAGCTGGCAACGAAATTGTCGATGCCACGCTCAAACTTGTCCCTGGGGCGAATCATCCCGTGGTCGGGGTTCATCCCGTGACGGGAAGAAAGTTCATCAATGTGAACTCGGAATTCACCTCTCACATCAATGAGATGACGAAAGCGGAAAGTCGAGCGATCCTCGACTTTCTTTGCTCTCATTGCGCGAACCCTAATTTCGAAGTTCGGTGGAAGTGGACAGTTGGCGATCTTATTCTTTGGGATGAACGCCCCACACATCACTTTGCTGTCGCCGACTACTACCCGAAGCGGCGTGAGGTCATCCGCGTCAACGTTGGCTAGATGAGCTCCACCCAGGGCGATTCAACAACCCGAATCACCGATTGGCATGAGCCTGTCATGGGCACTGCCGTAGAAGTGCAACTCGTGCTTGCTGGAACAGACGCTGACGCAGAGGGGCGGTCGTACATCTCCGCTGCAGTCGAAGAAATGGTTCGTCTGCAGAACGTGTTCTCGTCAGTGGATCCATCAAGTGAGTTTTCCCGGTGGGCGCGCAACGACATCACCGAGATCAGTACTGAACTCTCTCAAGTCCTTTCCGAATCTGCGAACTGGCAACACTCATCAGGCGGGCGATTCAACCCGGCAGTGGCCGAACTCACCGAGTTCTGGAACAACGCACAACGCGCCGGCACGATGCCCGATGCTGCATCGGCCCAACGCGTGGCCGATGCGATTGCTTCACCTCGTTGGCAGACGAGTCGCAATGGCACCGTCGAACAACTCGGCGATTGCTCTCTGTGCACCCTCAATGCCTTCGCAAAGGGCTGGATCGTGGATCGAGCCGTGGAACACCTGCTCAAGCATCACAGTGTCCGAACGGTCACCGTCAACGCAGGTGGCGACCTCCGACGTTCAGGTGCAGACCCCCTCATCGTCGGAATAGAGAATCCGCTTCGTCCTTTCGATAATGAACCGCCGATCGCTGCGATCTCAGTTACGAACGCAGCTGTTGCCACAAGTGGATCGGCCCGAAAGGGATTCCACATCGGGGACAAGAGATTCGGTCATGTCATTGACCCTCGCAGTGGATGGCCCGTCGAAGCCATCG
>CAIKHC010000255.1 GCA_903827085.1 uncultured Candidatus Nemicrothrix sp.
AGCCCAGCAACGATCACTGTTGGTTTACGTGACGAACTCATCGGTTCGCCCTTCTCATTCGCCGGTGAAGACGGGATCGCGCTTTTCGAGGAACGCGCGTGGGCCTTCGGCAGCATCCTTCGACTGCATGACCTTGCCACCGTGCTTCATCTCGATGTTGAACGCATCGGCCTCAGGCATCGCTTCGGTTTCGCGCAGAGTTGCGAGAATTCCCTGGACGGCAAGTGGGCCGTTGCGAGCGATGCGTGTAGCGATCTCCTTGGCTTTGTTGAGCGCTTGACCATCGGGAACGACGTGATTGACGAGACCAAGCTCATGCGCGCGCTGCGCGGTGAGGTCGTCACCAGCAAGCAACATTTCGGCAGCGACGGCGTAGCCGATCTGACGGCGAAGTCGAACAGCCGAACCAGCCATGGGAAACAGACCGCGTTGCACTTCGGTCACTCCGAACACAGCGCTCTCGCCCGCGACGCGAATATCGGTGCCTTGAAGAATCTCTGTTCCACCGGCACGGGCGAATCCCTCGGCCGCGAGGATGACGGGCTTGGTGGGCCGGTAGGTCTTGAGCCAGCCACCAAGGATGACCTCGGGCTGATCCTTGAATCGCTGGAGCCACTCATTGTCGACGACGCCTTGGCGCAGGCGACCAATCTCAGCGAGGTCCATGCCGGCACAGAAGGTGTCGCCCTTGCCGGTGAGAATGGCAACACGGAGGGAATCATCGGTGTCGAGGCGAACCCACGCGTCGTACAACCGGCAGAGAACCTCTGCATTGGCGGCATTCTTCTTTTCGGGACGGTTGATCGTGACGACGAGGATCGGACCCTCGGCTTCGACTAGCACCAACGGTTCAGACATTTGGGCACTCCCCCTGAGTAAATAGACCCCTGAGGTTTACTACGTCAGATCACTAAGCGTGGCGGTGAGGGAACCTAAGGTCGGTAGCAATGGAACGCCACCCCACCCATCAGAAGATCCTTGATGAAGCCATCAGGATCATTGAGGCGAACGGTGAAGCGGGTCTGCGTGTCCACGACATCGAAGTAGCGGTGGACGTGACGCCGCCTTCGATCTACCACTTCTTCGGGAGCCGGGATGGATTGGTGAGCGCCGCCCAGGCTGAGCGCCTGGTGAGGAGTTTCGCCGAGTTCAACGCAGTATCGGATTCGATCTTGAGTGGGGTTTCGAGCCGCGCCGAGTTGCGCGAAGCCGTTCGCAACATTCTGACAATGATCTACGACCCTTCCCGATCGCTGCCACGACAGCAGCGCCTTTTTGCTCTCGGAAGCGCCGAAGGGCGCCCGGAGCTTGCAGTGATCTTGGGGGAAGCAGCTCGGAGTTTCTTGCGCCAGCTCGCGGCGAGTTTTCAGGTGTTCAAAGACATTGGTTGGATTCGACCCGACTTAGACCTCGAAGCGTTTATTCAGTGGCTGGCGGGGCAGATTCTCGGTCGCGTTTACGTCGAGATCGGATGCGAACCTGCGCCAAATCCGGCATGGGACGCAATATCTATCGAAGCCGTCATGTTTGTTGCGTTTGGTTCTCAAGCTGACGATTGAAGTAACTCGCCTGTTTCGCTTCTCCTGAGGGCGAAGCAGACCCGATGACGTTCCCGTCACGAATGCCGCAGCGCTACCAAACTCCAGCTACCAGATGATTGGCCCGGTCGCATCGAGGGCCTTTCCTTCGCTGCGCACGCCCTTTGCAACCATGTCGTCTGCAATATCGGCCCAGAGTTTGCGAAGCCGGTAGTGAGGAACTCGCGGGAAGAGGTGATGGACAGCATGGTGGTCATGACCCCGGATGAGCCATCGTGATCCCGGGAACACGGCAACGCGTGTATCGACGTAGCGACCGACTTTCGTTGCCGGATGATGGGGAAACCACGCAAAGATCGTGAGGAGCCAGAGCGCTTGGAGGCGTGACGGCAGATACCAGAGCATCACTGCTTGCCATCCATGACCGGTGAGAATGGCAATGACGAGAAACACGTTTGTGAGGAGCCAAAAGCGCAGCTGAATGAGCCCCAACTTCTTGCTTCCCGTTTCAGCTCGCATCATGACCAGCATCGCGTTCGGGAGAAGTTTGCGAGCCGCAGGGACAAATGCGAACACTGGAAGAAAGGTGGTCAGCATCACTTGGCCATACCAGCTCTTCAGGACGGTATGCATTGGTCCCGCAGTGTGGAAGTCAGGATCTTTCAGTGGATCGTTTGTGTGCGCGTGATGACGCATATGCGACGGACGATGCGCTTTGTAGGAGAAGCCCAGTGGGATCGCACAAAGCATTCCGATGAGATCTTCGATCCACTTACCCGATGTCGTACGACCCCAAATGTTTCCGTGGGTGGCTTCATGCATCGGCATATAGAAGGTTGAAGCGACGATGGTGTTGAGAATCAGGCCCAGCCAAAGGGGGATGGTTCCGTTCACTCCGAGAACGATGACGCCAATCCATGCTGCAGAGAAGAGCAGGAACGTAAGGATGATCCGAGGCTCAACCTTCCCCCAATAGGGGGCAGCCTGGGTGCGTTCTTCGCGCAAAGCGAGGCGACGTTCGTCAGCGGTCATTGGAGAATCCAATCAGAATGGCAGGGTGTAGGAGTTCTCGAACTCGTCCTGAAGGACAGTAGCGATCGTCGCAGTCGTGTCGACGATGAGTTCTTCTTCTAAGACGCGAGTGCGGTACGACCAGCCTTCGGGAAGTGCGAGTCGTTCTCCGAGTGTGAGCAATGACTCTGGAGTCATCGATGGATCAACGCCGATGCACAACGCTTGCATGATGTACGCAAGCCCGTCGGGGTTTACGAGTTCGTGAACTGTCTGACCCGCATCCCAAAAGAAGATGACGCCGCGGTTGACCTTTGTCTCGGTGTACGGACCAAGCTTGGGAACTTCGCCAAGGTCAACGATGGCGATGCGGCGCATTGTGATCCCATTGAAATCTCGGAGGACGGGCTCAGCCACAGCGAGCTTCTGGCCAAATGCATCCAAGGTCCAGTATCGAGGTCCGTTGAGTTTTGCGCCGATGGCGCCCATCTCGACAGCAATGGCATTCGCGTCGAGTGTTTCCCAGAGTTCTTGGGGACAGTCGTTTATCAACTGGGTGCCATAGACCTCGGCTTCGAATCGGCCTTCGCGCGAATAGACGGTGAGTACCTCGCCGTAGCGGACGTTGCGCATATCGGGAACAAGTCGTTCGGGCTTTTCGGCAGTCATAATGTGTCCTTAGTTTTCGGGTACTGCGGGAATCATCGAATAACTGTTGCCAAGGTTGTCTTGGAGCACCTGAGCGGGGTTCTTCACCGTGACGATGTTGAGATCTTCGGTGAGCATGCGCGAACCAAACTTCCAACCGGCAGGCAGTTCAAGTTTGTTCGCCAACGACGGAAGTGAAGCAAGCGTGAGCGACGGATCCTTCTGCTGGCTGAAGGACTGCATCACAAACACCGAACCATCGGGGCTGGTGAGCTCAAAGATCTCTGTTCCCGCGTTGTACGTGAAGATCACTGAGCGACTCACGGAGTTGGGGGTGTAGGGGCGGGACTGCTCAGTGAGTGACCCAATCGGCACCGTCGCTTGTTTGTACATTTCAATGCCGCCGAAGTCTGTTTTTTCGCTCGTTGAACCGCCGACCTTCTCGACCCGATTGATCATCCAATGGCGAGGGCCATTCAACATTGCGACATTTGCACCGAATTGTGTGGCAAGTGCCTTTGGATCAAGAACAGCCCATTTGTCTTCAGGGCAATCATTCAACGGGTAGGTGTTGTACACGCTCGCGATTGGTTCGGTGCCGGAAAGTGAGACGAGGAGTACCTCGCAATAACGAAGGTCGCGCATGTCTGGTGCGCCGGCGGTGGTACTGGTTGTGGGGGTCTGTGAACTTGATCCCGAGGAACACGAACTTGCGAGCGCAAGGCTCGCGATCGCGACGACGACAATCGGGAAACGTCGGAACTGTTGCATTAGTGCTGGTCTTCCTTTGTGAAGCGGTCAATGATTTCAACGAGTTGATCGGGCGCATCCTCTTGAATGAAGTGACTGGCGCCTTCGATCACGATGTGCTTTTGGTTGGCTGCACCTGGGATCTTTCGTTGCATCTTCAGGTGGGCTCCGGCTTTGTAGGAGATCTCATCTTCTGATCCGAAAACTGTGAGGAACGGTTTCGTCCATGTCTCGAGGTAGTCCCACATCTCGAGACACATCGGGACGCCCGGGTTGTCGGGTTGAACGGGAATGAGGAAGGGAAAGATAAGAGGAGAGGCTTGGTAGGTCCCATCGGGGAATGGGGCCTCGTATGCAGCTTTTTCGCCATCAGAAAGTTTTCGTGTTGTTCCGCTCTGCATGACGCCGCTGACCGGAAGTTCTTCAACGCTGCTTACAAAGGCAAGCCAATTCTCGATGCCCTTCGTGGCACCTTCGCCAGCAGGAACGCCGGTGTTGGATGCGATGACGCGAGAGAAACGCTCGCCGTGAAATGGCAGCAGGTTGAGACCAGTGATGCCGCCCCAGTCCTGGCAATACAACGTGATGTTGGTGAGGTCCTCGGCGACAAGCCACTGACCCATCCAATCGATGTGGTTGGCCAGCGAGTAATCGGATTTGTTTGAGGGTTTGTCGGAGCGACCCATTCCAATGAGGTCGAGTGCGAGAACGCGATGACCGCGGGCCACGAGTCCGCGGATCATCTTGCGATGCAAATACGACCACGATGGGTTGCCGTGCAGCAGAAGCACTGGGTCGGCGTCACGCGGACCTTCGTCGATGAAATGAAATCGGAGCGCGGTGCCGTCGGCAGTGGTAATCGATCGATAGTGCGGCTCGAAGTCGTAGTCCTCAAGACCAACAAATCGATCGTCGGGAGTGCGCAGGAATTCCATTGTTCTGCTCTAGGCCGTCACGACGGTGTCGACAAGATTGTCGATGAAGCTCCGAAGGACGAGGATCTGGGCGTCTTCTGCATTTTCCGCAGCCCTAATCAATGATTCGAGCGATTCGTCGTCGTTCACTCGAACAAATCGTGCTCTGTCATAGCGACGTTCGTCTCCGATGATGACGCCTTCAACATCAAAGAGTGCGACTTGCGTGACCCCTTGGACAGCAGCGAACGCGTCGTCGGCTCCCTTGTCGATCAGGAGGACGAGATCCCCCTCGGTGCTAGCGGACGCATCGTGAGTGTTGGGTAGGCAGGAAAGGATGATGGTGAAGTCCATGCCTGCCTTCTTGTGGACGTGGGCTTCTTTAAAGTCTTTGCGTTCTTGCATTGCGAAGAACGAGGCGCGCGTGGGGTAGCGAACAATCGCGACCCGATCCCACATTGGCGTACCGAGCGGCTGATTCGTGACGTCGCCCATGTACGCGACTGCTGCTCCCACGGCGGCAAGAGGACCAATTGGTGCGTAGGTGTCGTCGGCCGCTTTGCCCGAGATGCTTTCTCGACCGTCGTCGTAGTTTGCAACCTCGACGTACTTCATGAGATTGAGTGCCCAAAAACTTCCGTCGTCTTCCGGCTTCATGTGAAGCCATGCGCCAACGAGTTCGACGTTGATGGTTCCATAGGGGTGGTCAATTTGTTCGGCCATAACTGGTCCTCTCTGGACGGTATGAGTGGTTTGGAAACGGACTACGAAGCGATAGTGAGAAGTGCTTGGATCGATGCAACGAGGAGCTCTCGGGTTTCTTCAAGAGAAAGTTGGAGATCGACATGGAAGCGATCGAGCGCACCGAGTTGCATGAGCGCATCGATTGCATTCAGTGAGTTGTTCCGTTGCGAAGTAGTCATGCGGTCAAACTCCTGGCGGAAGTTGACTTCAATCTGCTCTCGGAAAACTGATTTTCTGAACTGGATCTGCTCGTGAATGACAGGGTCGCTAGAAGCTTTGATCGCCATGGCGCGAGCGGTTGCACCAATGGCGTCGTACACCCTGAGACGGGAGTCGACCAGTCCGGACAGCCGCGAGTTGAGGTCTCCCTTCCCGATGTTCTCAATGTGGAACAGGGGGAGGATCTTCAACTGCTTGTGAGCGATGATCGCGCGAACGAGTTCATCTCGATCTTCGAAATAGCGGTAGACCGAACGTGTTGAGACACCTGCACGCAGAGCGATCTGTTCTGGCGTTGGTTCGAGGTTCTCTTCATCAAATAAGTCGAGTGCGGCTTCGAGTACAGCGGTTCGACCGCGGTCTCGGCGGGCAGTGCGCCCGTCGACTGACGGCGTGGTCGAAGTTTCGGGGAGAAGTGGAGTGTTCATTTTGCTTCTTCGTTAGGGAGTGAACAGATGTAGCCAAGCTTTGGGTCGGGCTGACCGCTTCGCAGCGTTTCGTAGACGTCAAGGACTTCTTCGTTGCCCACGGCCTGAGAAAACTCCAGCCAGGAGTCGCACCATTCGGAGTAGTTCTTCCAAGCGGTTCCAATGCGTTGGTCAAGCTCGTCGCGACCCCATTCCTTCGTGCGCTTCGAGATCTGCGTCGGCGCAAAGAGAAACTCTGGTGTGGGTGCAGGCAATGCACTGGTGTTGGTCGCCTTGTGGTCCCAGTTCGTATTGCCAACCACCATGGAGTGGCCAAGGAATCCGTCAAGGTGGGTATGGACGTCCCGGAGGAGATCTTGATTGCCGGCGATGTCGACATAGACCGCAGAAACGGTTGCGATGGAGTCGACGGCGTCGTAGGTGACTACTTCTGAATACACATCGAGCGATTCAACGAACGCCCGATTGCCCGCGGAGGTGAGGCCGACTGTCTTCAGTCCACGTTGCTCTGCCAATTGGGCGAACCCAATTGCGGTCTTACTCGAAGCGCTAGAGACCACTGCTTGTGTCGCACCGAAGTCTTCGTTGTCGAGGAGGAAGTCATCGATAACGAAACTGGTGAAGAACAGCGGGTACAGCACCATTTGCTGTGGTTCGCGGCGTGCGTCATAGACGGGGTCTGCCGAACAGCGCTGATAGCGGTTGTACGCACCGGCGAGTCCGACCCGATGCGCAGCAACATCGCTCACGCCTCGCTCGTCGACTTTGCCGGGGGTGATGATCGTTTCAGAACTCATCGGAAGAAAGCCGAAAAGTCGCTCGCCAACGGAGAGATCGTTGCTTGCACTCTCGATGACTTCAGCAAAACCCCATGTGGGGATGCGGCCCCAGCCTGAATCGCTAGCGGGGAAGACATCCCAGTAGCGCAGCATCTCGCCGAAGACGCCGTAGGTGATGTTGTTCGTGGTCAGCGCGAAGTGGTCGATGCGAAGTCGGCACTGACCCTGAGTGAGCTGTTCGTGAACGTCGGCCACGAAGCGAGTGGAGGTGAGATCGGTTCGATTGGTCTCAAGAGTCATCGGCCGCACTTTCAACGGGTGGTAGGGCTTTCTTACTGACTCCCTATGGTTCTGTCAATCTTCTTGACAGAATTCCTCGGCGTTACGCTCTCTGAATGGCTCAAGCGTCGACTCCGATTCCATTCGACGCCGAGGATCCCAAGAATCCGGTGATCGTCGATGGCGAGGTGACCTGGACCTTCGATGCCGACTTCCTCAACTCGAACTGGACCTGCATCTGGGGACGAGGTTGTCTGGGCATTCACGACGATCCTTCCGAAGAACTGCAACAGGGCTGTTGTTCCGTTGGCGCTGAACTCGACGGCGAAGACGAGTCTCGAATGATCAGCGCTCTCGCCGCGATGATCGATCCAGCGTTGTTTCAATTTCACGATGCCTCGGTTGAAGGCGGCGTATTCGCCAATGAAAAAGCGACGAATACGCGTGTGGTTGATGGCGCCTGCATCTTCTTGAACCGACCAGGGTTTGCCGGTGGAGCCGGCTGTGCGTTGCATTTGGCCGCAGTTGACGCGGGCGAATCTCCGGTGGAATGGAAGCCGTCGGTGTGTTGGCAGTTGCCGATCAAGGTTGATTGGGTGGAAACCTCAGCCAAGACGGAAACCGCAACCCTTCGCCGATGGTCTCGGGCGGACTGGGGAGATGACGGCGCGACGATGGCCTGGTGTTGCACCGAAGGTGATCGGGCCTACGTGGGTGATCGACCGGTAATCGAGTCGTTGGCAGAAGAACTGATTGAGCTCGTAGGCAACGAAGTCTTTGTTGAACTCAAACGCCGCCTCTAAACGCTCGCGCGGAAGATCGAACAACTATTGTTCGAGAAACGCCAATCGAGTTCTGGGGGAAATGAGATGAATCGGGCAAGAAGGTTTGCTGGTGCGGTTGCAGGTGGTCTCGTGGTGAGCGCGTTATTGCTCTCGGCGTGCGGATCTTCGTCAAGTTCATCCACGACGACTACATCGGTTTCGAAGTCACCGGCTTCGACAGTCGACGGAATCCTTGCTCTCGGTCGTCCGGTCGTTCTGGGCCATGCCGGGGCAGAAGACGTTGCGCCGCATTCGACTATCTATGCGTTTGCCGAATCAGTGAAAGCCGGTGTCGACGTGCTTGATCTCGACATTCAGCGCACAAAGGACGGCGTGCTCGTCGTGCAGCACGATGACACCACCAAGCGCACCACCGAATCCGATCTCAAGATTGCTGATGTCACCTACGAGCAGCTTCATCAACTCGATAACGGGTATTGGTATGCAACCTCTTGCTCAAACACGTGCACAGGTAAGCCTGATTCCGAGTACATCTTCCGTGGAATTCGCACCGGCAAGGTTGCGCCGCCAGCGGGTTACACCGCTGACGAATTCGCGGTGCCGAAGTTCAGCGAGGTTGCTGAGCGCTGGCCCGACTATGTGCTCAATATCGAGATCAAGGGCAAGGGTGCTGACGCGTTCATCACTGCAGAACTCCTCGCGAAGGAAATTGCTCAGATGAATCGGACCAAGTCGGTTGTCGTTACGTCTTTCGATGACACGGTGGTGGAGAAGTTCCACTCGTTGGCTCCTGATATCGCCATGTCACCGGGGCTTGATGCGCTCACGAACTACGTCCTGGCCAATGTCCCTATCCCAATGTGGGAAAAAATCCTGCAGGTTCCTCCGGTGTATGAAGGAATTGCTGTCTTCACGCCTGACTACGTGCAAAAAACCAAAGCTGCTGGCTATGTGAACTGGATTTGGCCAAACGGCGAAGGTGAAGACGAAGCTGGATATCTCGCGTTGTTCCAGCAAGGCGCCGACGGCATCAATGCGTCGAACCCTCAAGCTGGCGTCGCTGCGCTGAATCAGTACATGGCGAAGTAAGGCATCTTGGGCGTAACGAGACACTGAGAGTTATGGGTGCTTGAATGCGCCCATGACTTCTGTGGCTGACGAACTTCGAACGACGTACAACAGCGGGCACACACGACCGCTGGCCTGGCGTAAACATCAACTTGAGCAGATGGTGAAGATGCTCGAGGAGAACGAGTCGGCGTTCCTCGACGCGCTCGCCATCGATTTAGGTAAGCCGCGAGTTGAAGGGTTCATCACTGACATTGCATTCGTGACGAGCGAAGTGAAGTCGATGATTAAGAACCTCAAGAAGTGGAATAAACCGGAACGAGTTAGCACTCCCATCGTTGCGATGCCGGGAAAGTCCCGTTTGGTCCCCGAACCGGTTGGCGTTGTTCTCGTCATCGCCCCATGGAATTATCCGATCCATCTCCTACTGGTCCCAGTGGCGGGTGCAATTGCTGCCGGCAACGCCGTCGTGATGAAGCCCTCTGAAGTCACGGTGACCATTTCGGCCCTTTTGGCAACGTTGGTACCGAAGTATCTCGATTCCTCGGCGATTGCACTCGTCGAAGGTGGAGTCCCTGAAACCACTGATCTTCTTGAACAGCATTTCGATCACATCTTCTACACGGGCAATGGAACTGTTGGTCGAGTTGTTATGGCGGCGGCAGTGAAGAACCTCACTCCAGTTACGCTTGAGCTCGGCGGAAAGAGCCCGGTGATCGTCGATGCATCGGCAAACCTCCGAGTCGCTGCGCGTCGAGTTGCCTGGGGGAAGTGGCTTAATGCAGGACAAACCTGCATCGCTCCGGACTATGTGATGGTGGACGCTTCGGTGCGCGATGGTTTCGTGGACGAGCTCGGCAAAGCGATTACCGAATTTTTTGGGTCTGATCCAAAAGAGAGTGAGAGCTACGGGCGGATCGTTTCACCGAATCACTTCGCCCGTGTTTCGGCACTGATGGAAGGCGGAACCGCAGTCATTGGGGGCGAGACCGACTCGGCGACGCGTTATATCGCTCCAACGGTTCTTCTTGATGTCGATCCAACCTCGCAAATCATGAAGGAAGAAATCTTCGGTCCGCTGCTTCCGATTATCGATATTGCGTCAACAGATGAAGCGATCGCTCACATCAATGCGAACCCGCATCCACTCGCGCTCTATGTCTTTACGGGCGAGAAGCGAGTTGCCGCCGAAGTCGTGAATCGAACAACTGCTGGTGGCGTCACGGTCAACGGAACCATCATGCATTTTTCGAATCCGAATCTTCCGTTTGGCGGAATCGGCGAAAGCGGAATGGGCGGCTATCACGGAAAGTCCGGTGTGCGTTTGTTCCAACATTTGAAGCCGATTTTGACGCGCAGTACGAAGATGGACCCATCGATCGCCTATCCGCCCTACACCGAGCGAAAAGCAAAGATTTTCCGCAAAGTTCTCTGAATCAGCGCAATCCCAGAACTTCGCTTTTGTTGATAGGGGTTGAGCCGCAAGATTCCGTTCCGGAATTCTTGTTACAACTACTGGCTCGAATTATCAGCCGGCATCACGAATTCATCATTCGTGAGAGGAAGAGTTCCGACGGACCCTCTTCACGACCCAGATGACAAAAAAGATCAGCAGTGCCAAGAGAACAACAATCACAAGGATCACGAGTGCCACTGCCCAAATGATCAATTCTTTACTTTGGGTCGGGGTCAGGTTTCTTTGAATGTCGGTGGTTGACGAGATGCGAAGGTTCGTGAGCGATGCCGACGCGCTCGGGGAAGCAGCAGACCCACTGGTTGGACCCTCAGCAACCAGGGAAAGAGTGTGTGTGCCTGATCCGATGTCATAAAGGATGAGGAAACTTCCGTCAGGCCCGGTTCCTTCGGTGGGAGGCGCAAAAGTTGAGCGCAGCCGCCCGTCGATGAAGAGATGGAAGGTGTCTGTTGGTGCGCCAGCGATAGTCGTGTCGAAGGTCAACCACAGCGAATCCTTGTCGGTTGTGAAAATGGTGTTCGAAACGGCGCCTTGAGTCGCTGAGACAGACGGGCCCGAGGCTTGGTCGGCGATCGCAGTCGAGAGATAGGTCACTGATGAGTTGTAGGTCGGCGATGGAGCGACTCCTTGGGCGACGAGCACCAGTTCTTCTGAGGGGTCAGAAGAGGTTTGGTTCCACGTCGTTGCCAGGGCTGCGTCGGAAGCGCCCATCATTGGTGACCACCACAGTCCAACTCCCGAACTCTTTGTAGAAGCAGAGTTGGCGTACCACCCGATGGGGTATTGGTGTTTGTCGACTCCGGCATCGGAGGATGGTGGTTTCAGATGAACGTCAACAATCTGACCGAGTCCGGGATAGCCGGCGTAGGGCTCGCCCACGAGTGAGATGTAGTTGTCGACGAAGGTTTGATTCGGGCTGCGACCGATATCGAGTCGCGTGAGCTTGTACCGCAGATCATTCTTTGCCCCACCGATGCGAGCGAGGTTCACTTCGGGAGAGTCAAACAGTGTGAGTTGTCGCGGGGGAGTTGCGAGCGCCAACGCTGCGGTCGTTGCGACATTTGCGCCGAAGCTGTGGCCGATGAGATGGATCTGCCCACCATTGTTGGAAAATCCAGCCGCAAGTGTTTGATCGATCGCTGTCGCCATCCGATGACCATTCACTTCGGTGGCTCGTTCGGGAGCGGATGCAGCGAGAGCGCTCGTATCGGTGGAGCTTTGGTCAACCCAGCTGTACATGAGAACCGTTGCACTTGGATCGGCCGACTGCAGCGAAGTGGCCAGGTTTGCGAAAAGCGTGATCGCTGCTTGGTTGGTTTTGGGATCAACCATTGCGGGATTCCACATTGTCACGAGGTCGGAGGATGTCGCTTGCGCGGCCTCGTAGGTGGCGAGCAGTCCAGCAGCCCAACCGTGGGTCATCACCATGACATTGCCGGCAGCGATCGAATCTGGAGTCACTGGCGTGAACGTGGTGCCGTTCCATTTCCCTAAACGTTGAGCGAGAGGGTACGGACTCACGTTCGTTTGTTCTGCGGCGGGGACGCCAGCGGGCGCGGGAAAGGCAGAAAGGGGGGTCGGTACCGATGCATTGAGCACCGAACATCCGGTGGTGACGAGTGCGCACATGAGAAGGGCAATCGCGAACGCTCGAGAAGTGCGATGTCGATGGCGGGTGGGTGTGGAGCCGTGAAGTGCGCGGGTAGTGATCACAATGCGCCGAGGCTAACGGTATTGCGAATGGGTGAGTTCGCTACCGAGGCCTACTCACAGGCCGTGGGCACAGGTTCGGAGCCGGGAAAAGATGTAGTACCAACATTGTGTAGGGTCTCTACTAATGAAGCCCTCGACCGCTCTCATCCGCGAACTGGCAGAACTTGCCCCGCTCTTTGATCGACTCCGGGCCGATGGATTGCGCCGGCGAAATCTGACCTTGCCGCGTCGTCGCCTTCTGATGTTCCTCCATGAATCCGGTCGGCTTCGTTCGAGTGAGTTGGCCCAACGGCTTGCGGTCACGCCCCGAGCAGTAACCGCGCTGGTCGACGGATTGGTCGATTCCGGCTATGTGGAGCGTCGACCTGATCCCTCTGATCGTCGAGCGACTTTTGTGGAACTCACCGACTCCGGAACCGAGATTTGCAGTGATATGCAGAAATCATTCGACAGTTTCGCGGCGCAATTGTTTGCTGGGATCAGCCCCGGTGACGTCGAAGCTGCGGTGAAAACGATTGCGGTCATCCGTAAGAACTTTGAGCAGATGCTTGCTCCATGACTGCTCCTCAGAACGCACCACTACGAAATGGAAGAACGAAGTACATGTCGAGTCGCTGGACACCTGAAAAAATTCACCAGCGCCGCTGGTTCACGCTGATTGCTATTTGCCTCGCGGTGACAATTACGTCCATCGATAACACGATCATGAACGTTGGTCTCCCCTCGATCGTGCGCGAGGTGGGTGCATCGCAAGCGCAACTTCAATGGCTGATCGATTCCTACACAATCGTGTTCGCATGTTTGCTCCTCACGATGGGAGCGATCGGCGACAAGTGGGGCCGTCATCGCACAATGATGATCGGGCTCGTGATCTTCGGCGTGTTCTCGGCGTACGCAAGCCAGGCTGACAGCGCGAATGCTCTCATTATCGCCCGCGGTTTGATGGGTATCGGTGGTGCTCTCATCCTTCCGGCGACCTTGGCGATTCTCAGCAACACGTTCGAAGGCAAAGAACGATCGAAAGCAATTGGAATTTGGGCGGCAGTTGCGGGCATCGGAGTCGCTGCGGGCCCGTTACTTGGGGGATTTCTTCTTGATCATTTTTGGTGGGGATCGATCTTCCTGATCAACGTCCCGATCTGCGTCATAGCGGTAGGTATGGGTTGGTTTCTTGTTCCGCCTTCGAAGAGTGCTGATGAAGGCCATCGACTTGATCCCGTTGGCGCTCTGCTTTCGATCGTGGCGCTCGTTGGTTTGTTGTACGGGATTATCGAGATCCCTGAAAAAGGTTGGTCAAGTCCCGAAGTGCTCTTCGCTGTGGGCTCTGGGCTGCTCTTTCTTGCGGTCTTCACCTGGTGGGAACTTCGAATCGATCACCCCATGCTTGATCTCAACTTCTTTCGAAACCCTCGCTTCAGTGCAGCGAGCATGACAATCACAATCAATTACTTCGTGATGTTCGGATCAACGTTCTTGATCGTGCAGTACTTCCAGTTCATTCTTGGGTACTCGCCGCTAAAGGCGGGCGTAATGACAGCGCCAGTTGCGATCGGGCTCATGGTGACAAGTCCGCAAACCCATAAATACGTCGTCCGATGGGGAACGACAAAGGTGATCATTCTTGGACTGCTGATCTGCTCGGCTGTGATGTTCTGTTATGGAATTGAAACGATCATTGCGTCCGATGTTGGCGGTGTCGTCGTTCGCCTGATCTTTGGTGTGGGGCTCGCCCTTACTGCGACGCCGGCGACTGAATCCATCATGGGCGCACTGCCTCGTGATCGTGCCGGTGTTGGCTCGGCGGTGAACGACACCACCCGTCAGATCGGTGGCGCTCTTGGTGTCGCCGTCATCGGAAGTTTGTTCGCTTGGCGTTACCAAGCATCGTTGTCCGATCTTTCGGGACTGCCGGCAGATGTAGCTTCGGCCGCGCAGAACTCGATCGGAAAGGCCATCCAAGTTGCGAACACGTTGCCCTCCGACGAAGCCGCTTCGCTCCTCGAAAATGCAAAGCAGGCCTACGTTTCAGGAATGAGGGTGGGTGTCTGGACCTGCGCACTGATTCTGCTTGGCGCTGCCGTTCTAACGGCAAAGTTTCTGCCGTCGACTCCAGGGACACCCGACGACGACGTGGAACTTCGAGATCAAGAGATCGAAGCGGTGTCGCTCGATGACGGAATCATCTGATTCCAGTCTGCATGTCGTTCCGGTTATCGTTCCTCGACCGCAATCCGAGGGGGAACAATGGCAAAGCGCGTGATGATCGCAACAATGAAGGCAAATCCTGGACAACGTGACGAACTGCTCGCGCAGTTTGGTGACATGTTCGCTGTTGCCAACGCCGAAGCTGGTACCGAGATTTACACGCTCGTCGCTGGTGACGATGCCGACACCATCTACATGATCGAGCAGTACGCCGATCAGGCTGCGATGGATGCGCACATGGGAAGCGAAACTCTCGCAGCGCTGTATCCAAAGATCGGCCCGTTTATGGCCGACGGTGGTGCCGTGATGGGTTCAGTTCATTCCGAACTCGACTAAGAGTTTGTTCAGCCAGGATCAAGAAGGCTGCTGAGGTCCGGCGGCACATCGATTGCGAGTTGCTGCAACCATTCGAGCGGAATCACTTCGAGAGTCTTCTGATTGGTTGAGGCAAGAACAACTGGCGCAGCGAAGCCGTCGTTAAAGGCGATGGCCCAGTTGCGCGCGGTAACGCACCAGCGGTCGCCAGGTACGAGACCAGGGAATCGATACTGCGGCATCGGCGTGATGAGGTCATTGCCGATTGATCGCTGGTGTTCAAGAAACTCGGGGGTCATGACCGCGCAAATGGTGTGCAGCCCGATGTCCTCAGGGCCGGTGGTGCAGCAACCGTCCCGAAGGAATCCGGTCATGGGGTCAGTGCCACAGGGTTCAAGCGATTCGCCTAGGACATTGCGGTCGGCGTTCTCGGGATGCATTACTTCTTCTCTGCTTTCCAGCCCTGGGTCATGATGAAAATTCCTTCAGCGCGAGCGGTGACTTCACCGTCGATCGAGATTGTTCCGAGTGTGAAGACCTTGCGGCCCTCGACTCGGTCAACCCAACTTTCAAGCTGGAGTTCGCGCTCAATCCATGTTGGACGTTCGTAGCGAATCGACAAGGTTCCAGTGAACCCGCCGAGTCCGTTGCAGACGTTGGTGGCGCCGAGTAGTTCATCGAACAACAAGGCGATGATTCCGCCGTGCACCATCCCGGGCGGCCCGTTGTACTGCGCACCGAGAAATGCTCGACCCGTCGTGCGACCATCAACAACGTTGAGATCAACATCGGCCGAAAGTGGATTGAGGGGACCGATGATGGGGCTCCACGGGAAGAACACACGTGGTTCGTTTGCCTGGGCCCCTATTGGACCTTGGTCCCCCAAACGGCCCTGCATGGGAAGGCCGTCAACCCGATGTGGTTCGAGTAACGCAGCGGCTTCATCAATGAGGGCGGCAGCGCGCTCAAGCGATGAGGTCGGTGCGTTTGTACGACGCAGTGACGTAATGAGCGCGCGCGTCGAGGCGGCCACAGTTGCGGTGGCCGCCTCATCGTCAAGTGTCCAACCCGCAGTGAACGGAGCGGGTTCTTCGTTGGTCATGCGTTATAACCGAATCCTTCAGTTGTTGCGCTTGAGCCTGGAAGGCCGGGTTCAAGTCGTCCGGTCAGCCAGCCGCCGTCAACGACGAGTTCTGTGCCGGTGATGTAGCTGGCTTCAGCGCTAGCGAGGAACGCGACTGCTGCGGCAATTTCGTTTGGATAGCCGATGCGCTGAATTGCTTGTTGCTGATACGGCATTGTTTCGAGGATTGGATCGTTGATTGGATTGCCCATGACGGTATTGACGCCGCCGGGGTGCACCGAGTTCACGCGAATTCCAAACCGACCCCACTCCATGGCCGCGGTCTTCGTCATCCCGCGGATGGCGAACTTTGATGCGGAGTAGGAGATCAGTCCGTTTTTCGAAGCGATTCCATCAATCGATGAAATGTTCACGATGGAACCGCCTCCGGATTCTTTCAGAAGTGGCTGGGCGGTCTTCATGCCCAAGAAGCAGCCAACCTGGTTCACATTGATCACCGTCATGTAGGCCTCGAGTGAGGTGTCTTCAATTGCCGATGGCCAAATGATCGCAGCGTTGTTCACGAGGGCATCAAGGCGGCCGCCGAAGTCTTTGGTTGCAGCAATTGCCGCTTGCCATTCGGCTTCGTTACTGACGTCGAGGTGGACGTAGTGAGCATTTGCTCCGATGTCGGCGGCGACTGCCTGACCCTCAGTGTCGAGCACGTCCGCGAGAACGACCTTTGCCCCTTCGCTGGCAAAGAGCCGAGCTTCGGCCTCGCCCTGCCCACGTGCTGCTCCTGTGACGATGACAACCTTGCCGTCGAATCGACCCATGATTCCCCCTGATCCTTGGCCCCTCGTATGGGAGCGCCGAGAGGAGTGTAGGGAATCACAAGACCTAGCCGCCGATCGAAGGTGGGTGGTTGGTCTGGAGCTGCGTGGTCTGTTCTACTTTGGGAACTACATCTGTTTCCAAGGAGTCCCGTGAAGATCCGCCGCACCGTCATCGCCACCGCAGCAGCAGTGGCCCTGTTCCTTCCAATCGCCGCATGTTCGAGTGATTCATCCTCAAGTAATTCGACCTCAACAACGGCCTCAAGCGGCGATCAGATCACCGACACAGCGTGTCCTTTTACCGGAACCGTGAACACCAGTTCGGGTGGCAAGGCCGGAACACCGTCAGCGTTGGGTTCGATCACGACGTCGAAGGAAGGATGTGTCGACAACATCCAACTGAAGTTGGGTAACGCAACGGGTGCTTGGACCGCGGCATATGCAACCGGACCAGTCGTTGATGCTTCGGGTGCAACTGTTGCGACGAAGGGTGCTGCGGCGCTCGTCTTCACCCTGGCAGAAGGAACCTGGACCGGCACCCCTGCCGCTCCCACGACCGTGCTTCCTGTGCAGCTCGATTATGTGCAGTCGATCAATGTGGTTGCCGGTCCGAACGGATCGCTTCTTGTTGTCTTTGGTCTTTCGGCAAAGAAGCCGTACCAGGCCAGCGATTCACAAACTCCTGCGTACATCTCACTTGGTATCGGCTGATCCTCAGTTTCATTACTGATGTTTCAGCGAACGGTAATTGCGAGTATCGCCGCGCACACGATTCCGTAGATTCCAACCGCTCGACGCAACAACGTTGGGTGAAGGCGTCGGCCATAGTGAGAACCCAGCCATCCGCCAGCGAGGGTGAGGGGAGCCATCATCGCTACGACCCCCCACTGCACTGGTCCCCAAATCGCGAAGATCACTACCGCGACAATGTTGATGGAAAACTGCAGCACACTTTTGAGTGCGTTGAGCCGTTGGAGATGATCGATCATCGTGATGCCGAGCATCGCTAACAAGATGACACCGAGAACGCCGCCGAAATAGCCGCCATAAATGGCGGCAATAAAGACACCGACGACTGATGCGATGTTGTGTTCGGCGACGATGGCTTCGCCGGTTTCAGGGTGAAGACGCGCAAGTCTTTTTTGAATCGCCGGTTGTGCGATGAGAAGTAGTGACGCGCCGAGAACCAGGAACGGAACGAGAATTCGAAAGATAGTGCTCGACGTTGTCAGAAGAATGACAGCGCCTAACAGTGCTCCGGCAAAGGCGGCAGGCAAGAGCATGCGCACGTTTGCACGCTGACCTTCAAGTTCTTTGCGGTAACCGGCAATCCCACCGAGATAGCCAGGAACAAGTCCAACCGTATTTGTCACATTTGCGGTCACGGGCGGGAAGCCAAGGGCAAGAAGGGTGGGGAAGGTGATGAGTGAACCGCCTCCGGCAACAGCATTGATGCCGCCGGCAAGAAGTGCAGAGACGGCGAGGAGGATGATGCCGCCGGCGCTCAGATTGTCCATGGGTCTTGATCGTACGGGGCGCGTCAGCACCGGTGGTGTGGTGGACTTGGTTTTTCCGAGTTTGTGGGGGAGTCGAATGGCAATCGTCGAAACAACAATGGCTGGCGAAGGTATCGCTCGGGTGACACTGAACGATCCCGATCGTTACAACGCGCTCACCCCAGCGCTTATCGACGGACTTGCAGACGCTTTTGCATCAATCCGCCGAGATCGTGAAGTGCGTGTCGTGATCCTCGACGGAAATGGTCGCGGTTTCTGTGCCGGTGCCGACATGAGCGGAACGGGTGGCGTTCCCGATCGTTCGCGCGGTCGTGGGCCGGTCGGGTTTGTCCACGAGATGCAAGAACACCTCATGGACGTTGTGTTGGCGATTCATGAAACACCGCAGCCGGTTGTTGCCGCGCTTCATGGTGCTGTTGTGGGCGGAGGATTGGCATTGGCACTTACGTGCGACCTTCGTGTCGCTTCGGCCGACGCGTTCTTTGCGTCCCATTTCATTCGCGTGGGTTTATCGTCCTGCGATCTCGGTACGAGTTACTGGTTACCGCGTATTTGTGGGCCAACAATCGCTGCCGAACTGATGCTGACCGGCCGCCGGTTCAGCGCTGACGAAGCACGTGAGTACGGCGTGCTGAATCGAGTGACAACTTCGGACGAACTCCAGTCGACCGCTCTTGAACTCGCAGGAATGATTGCTGACAACTCTGAGTACGGCGTGCGTATGACCAAAGTTGGGATGTGGGCCAACCTCGATGCGTCGAGTTTGCGTGCAGCGATGGAACTCGAGAATCGCACACAGGTTCTTGGCACGTTTACCGGCAATATGACCGAAGCAGGTGAAGCGTTCCGCGAGAAGCGGGCGCCCGAGTGGAAACCGATGTGACATGCCTACCGAACACTTGAATGGAATCGATCTTCATTGGGAACAGGCAGGCGAGGGTCCTCGACTGCTGATGTTCAATGGATCGGGTTCGACAATCGAACGTATGCGGCCGCTGTTCGACGCACTCGGAACCCAATTCGATGTTGTCCTGCATGATCAGCGCGGATTGGGTCGCACGGAAATTCCCGCAGGGCCGTATTCCATGGCCGAGTATGCGGCCGACGCGGTTGCTCTTGTTGATTTTCTTGGCTGGGACACGTTCAACGTCATCGGAATCAGTTTCGGCGGAATGGTTGCGCAAGAGTTTGCGGTCACCGTTCCCGACCGAGTCGAGCGGTTGGCTTTGCTCTGCACGTCGCCCGGCGGAGCGGGTGGTTCGTCATATCCGCTTCATGAACTCCGTTCGATGAACGAAGCGGAACGAGCTGGAATTTCAATGACGATTATGGATACGCGGTTCACTCCCGAGTGGCTCGCTGCCCACCCAGCAGATCAGCTATTCGTCGATGGCATCAGCGGTCAGTACGGCGCCAAAGCGGGCTCAGAGGCTGAACGCGGTGAGATCGAACAGTTGAATGCTCGTAGCGTTCACGACGTATGGGACCGCCTCGAGCACATCACAGCTCCGACCTTTATCGGCGCTGGTCGCTACGACGGCATCGCCCCGCTCTCAAACAGTGAAGCGATGGCTGATCGAATTCCTAATGCTGAACTTCATGTCTACGAGGGTGGACACGGGTTCTTCGCCCAAGACGCGACTGCGTTCCCGGATGTCTTCAAGTTCTTGGGTAGCTGAGGAGCGACCAGCTCAACCCATTTGTGACATGAACTGATTGAGGTCGAAGTACTCGCGCCACTTTGCGATCTTGTCGCCCTCAAATTCAAAAATGCCGAGAACGGGAAGTTCAATTTCACTGCCGTCTTCTTTTTCGAAGATGTCAACGCGCTCGGTGACCACCATTGGGCCGTTTGAAATCATGTTGTCGATACGGAACACCTTGACCTTGAGCCCAGCGGTGAAGCCTTCGATCATCATTCGAATCGCTTCATGACCGACCATGGGATCGACCGGGATGTTGTGGTACACGCCGTCTTCGGTGAAGAACGCGACGACCTTGTCGTGGTCACCTTCGGCCCAGGCATCGCAAAATTCCTGAACAAGTGCTTCGTACTTCGCTCCGTCGCTCATGGCGTTCCTTCGCAGTCCAAGGGTCCGGCGCTTCGCCGTCCGAGGGGACATCCTGACACTCGGAGGCAACGGCTGTCCTGTCGATTGGCTACGGTCCTTATGAGGGGGAATCCATGTCGGAGAATCACGATGCAGGATCAATGACCGATTTCGCGTTGAATCCACTCCCCGGGGCCGAACTTCACGAGGTCTTACGAACCTTGCGATCCGAGCGCGGCGATGTCGCTCCGGTGACCTTCTTCGGAATGCCAACATTCGCCATCCTTAGTTGGGATGCATTGCGCGAGTTCTTCGCCTCCAACGAAGAGTTTCCAGGCGGCGAGGTCTACAAATACCAACTCGAAAAGACGGTTGGTCGAACGTTCATCTCAATGGACGGTTCGGATCATGACGTCTACAGGCGCCTTGTCACTCCGGCATTTCGTTCGCGTGCTGCAATTCGATTCGTCGATGAGGAACTCACGCCGCTGGCTCACCAACTACTTCATGGGTTGGTTGAGAAGGGAGAAGCCGACCTCGTCGCTGAATTCACGAACCGACTTCCGTTCTGGGCGATCAGTCAGAAACTCGGCCTGCCCGAAGGTTTCGAAGATCGTCAACGCGAGTGGGCCCTCGCCATCCTTTCCGAACCGAGCAACCCCGAGGGTGCTCGTCGGGCAGCTGACGAACTTTCCGAAGTGATCGCTCCAGTTGTTGCTGCGCGGCGGAAAGATCCCGGGACTGATGTGATTTCCCAACTCGTCTCTGGAGAATTTCAGGGAGTGCGACTCACCGATGATGAAGTGCACTCGCATGTCCGCTTGCTCTTTGCAGTTGGGGCCACGACAACATCGGATGCACTGAGCAATCTCCTTTGGGCCCTGTTGCACCGGCCGGAACTTGTCGAACGAATCCGAGCGACTCCTGAACTGCGTCCGGCGCTCGTGCGGGAACTCCTGCGCTGGGAGCCGCCGGTTCCGCTCCTTCCCCGTATGGCTTTGCGGGAGGGAACGATCGGTGGTGTGAACATTCCTGCGGGTTCGATGATCCTCGCCGCAATTGCATCGGCGAATCGAGATCCTGATCGATTCACTGAACCTGATGAGTTTGATGTCGATAGACCCGACAGTGACATTCTCACATTCGGATTTGGCGTCAAGTTCTGTCCCGGCACGCATATGGCCAAACAGCAACTTCTCGCCGCTCTCGACGTTCTTCTCGATCGTCTTCCTGGGTTGAGGCTGGCCGGGGACGACACGGGTGCAGTCCCATCTGGATGCAATCTGCGCTCAGTTTCGTCACTTCGATGCGAGTGGGACTCATTGTGAGCATTTCGCTGCGCATGGCCGTCGGGCCTACCGTGTGAACAGATTTCACTGAGGGGGAATACGTCATGGCCGATTTCAGTATCGATCCAGCATTCCAAGAACAGCTTGATTGGATTCGCGAGTTCGTAAAGGCCGAGGTTGAACCCCTCGATCTGGCATTCGCGGGCGAAGAAATGGTCTACAACAAGGCCAGCGCGTTCTACGAAGAGGCGATTCGCCCTCTGCAGCAAGTGGTGAAGGACCGTGGCCTGTGGTCATGTCACCTGACTCCCGATTTTGGGGGGCAGGGATATGGGCAGGTGCAGTTGGCGTATATGAACGAGATCCTTGGGCGTTCGCAGTTCGGGCCGACCGTGTTTGGAAATCAGGCCCCCGACTCGGGCAACGCCGAAATCATCGCCCACTACGGAACTCCCGAGCAGAAGGCGAAGTATCTCGAACCGTTGCTCGATGGCCGCATCTCTTCGTGTTACTCAATGACCGAGCCGCAGGGCGGCGCCGACCCCGGTGTCTTCACATGCAGCGCAGTGCGCGACGGCGATGAATGGGTCATCGATGGCGAGAAGTGGTTCGCGTCATCGCTTCGTTACGCCTCGTTCTTGATTGTCATGGTCATTACTGATCCCGATGTTGCAGTGCACAAGGGCGCCTCGATGTTCTTGGTGCCTGCGGACTCACCTGGGATTGAAGTTGTTCGCAACGTTGGCGTCGGTCAAGAGTCAGAAGGTCACGGCGGGCATGCCTACGTTCGCTACAACAGCGTTCGTGTTCCAGCCGAGAATCTTCTCGGTGGAGAAGGACAAGCGTTCACGATCGCCCAGACACGGCTTGGCGGCGGACGTTTGCATCACGCGATGCGTACCGTCGGCGCTGTGTCACGCTGTCTCGACATGTTGTGTGAACGTGCGCTTAGTCGAACGACGCAGGGTGAACTTCTCGCTCGCAAACAAGCGACACAGGAAAAGATCGCCGATTCATTCATTGAACTTCTTCAGTTCAAACTTCAGGTGCTGCATGCGGCGTGGGTCGTCGACCAAAAGGGCGGGCACGCTGCGCGAAAGGAAATTGCCGCAGTGAAGGTCGCGACGCCGAAGGTGTACCGCGAAGCTGTACTGCGGACGATTCAATTGCACGGAGCGCTCGGTGTCTCAAACGAAATGCCATTGGCGAACATGCTCATGGCGTCAGTCACGATGGGAATCGCCGACGGACCGACCGAGGTACACAAGTTCACAGTCGCGCGCGAAGTCTTGAAGGACTACTCGCCGGCCGAGGGCGACTGGCCGAGCGAGCATCTTCCTGAACGACGTGCGGCCGCCCGCGCTGAGTTCGCTGATCTTCTTGAGCGTTCAGTTTCCGATTATTGATCGGAAGGTTCAGTAACCGCCGCCAAGTTTGCGGTGGTCCCAAGAAATGGTGCGCTCGACGTTGAGCTTCACGACAACGCGCTTGTGAAGCATCATCTCGACTGCACCCTTCATTTCTTCGGTGTACGGCGCCATGTAGCGATCGAACACGCTGATGCCGAGTTCGAACATTCGCTCTGGGTCATCGATGATCTCGGCCTTGCCGATGAGGGTGACGCCACGAAGGGTTTCGTAGGTTTCGCCGTCTTCGACGAGCACCGTGAGGTTTGGGTTACGGCGAAGATTCATGACCTTCTGAGCCTTGGCCTTGGACTCGATGCCGATGCAACCTTCGAGGAATCCGTACCACATCGCGATTGAGTGGATGCTTCCGTCGGAGTTGATGGTCGACATGGTCATCGAACGGCGACCAGAGAGGAATTCGTCGATTTCTTCCTGGCTCATCACGATCTTGTTGCGCTGCTTCACGCCACGCTGCGGTTCTTCGTCGGCCATGGTTCCCCCTCGTTGTGCGGACCGGAGAACGGTAACACCGAGCGTGATGGGGATGACCATCTGCCGCTGAGCGCGTAGGGTTCGCATGCCTGTGGCCGAAAGGGGCCGCAGATTCCGGTTGAGGGGAAGAACACATGACGCAGGTCGAAACTGCCAAAGCCATTGCCAAGCCAGTTGGCGAAATGGGCGGAGCCTTCATGCTCGATGGCGCCACTTACGCCCGAGGCGCAGAACTGGGGTTTTCGGGTATCGACTTTTATGTACTCGGTCGAGGTGGCGTTCTCGGCGACACCATTCCCGACGTCGTCTCGTCGGCGTTCTTCTTTTGGAATCCTGAACAAGTTCGAACCCAATGGGAACTTGCGCGCAAGGTGATGGAACCAGCCAAGGCCGCGGTTGAGTGGGCCGACCTCTGTCACGCCTATGGCGAGGCGCATCTCCCCGAATTTGCTGCGCTCAATCGTTTCTCTGAGCTTGCGGCGAAGGTGTGCGATGCAGCATCGCCGGCAGGTGCTGCGTTGTTCGCTGGGTGGCGCGCATTGCCCGCTCCCGGTGCGGATCGCCCAAAGGCTCGTGCGCAGTATTACCTCAACTCTTTGCGCGAACTCCGTGGTGGTTTGCACGGTGGTGCAATTCTTGCGCTGGGACTTTCGCCTGCTGAAGCAGTGGCCGTGCATTCGCCAGGAATGGCACCGGTATTCGGCTGGGATGTTTCGACTATTCCTGTCGATGACATCTCCAAGAGTGAATGGAAGACCGCCGAAGCCGGAACCGACCTCGCCATGGCTCGCGTTTTACACGCTCTGAGTGCCGAAGAATGCGCAGAATTCGAAGCACTCGTTCTTGATCTACACGCGGCCGTGCAGGCCGCCAAGGAAGGTTGATCGTTATGGACATTCGTGAAGCGCTTTACACAACTCGTGCCATGCGTCGAGTCAAGCCTGATCCGATTCCGATGGATGTGCAGGCTCGAATTATGGATGCTGCCGTTCGTGCCCCAAGTGGTGGCAACACCCAGAACTGGCGATTCCTTCTTGTCGACGATCCTGAAGTCAAGGCGAAACTCGGTCCGATTTATCGCCAAGCAATGTCGGTGTTGTGGGGTTCGTATTACAAGGATCGCATCGACGCTGCGCACGATGCGCCCGAGCTCGAAGAATCCAAGTCAATGCTGCGTGTGCAGAAGTCGGCACAGTGGTTGGCTGACAACTTCGAAATGGTGCCGCTGTACATGTTCGGGTTTGCGCAGCACGACCCCAGCGGTTCCTCGGTCTACCCCGCACTTTGGAACGCGCAGCTCGCTGCACGCGCCGAAGGGGTTGGCACCTCGCTTACGCAGGTTCTCGTGTTTCATAACGACGAGGTGCTCGACATCCTCGGTGTTCCGAAGGACGAAGGCTGGAACATGCTCGGTTGCGTGTCACTTGGTTACCCGACGGGTAAGTGGGGCGTCGCCACGCGTCAGCCCGCGCACGATGTGTCGTTCCGTAATCAGTGGGGCGACGACGTCGGCTTCCGCGACGATGAACCGCTCTGGCCGTAAGTCCTTAGCGGGGGACTAGCAGTTAGTCCTCTTCAGCGGCCGGAGCCCAATGGGTGCGCAGGTCGGCGAGCCAGTCAGGAAAGTCAACCGGCGGGTCGGGCAACTGCGTGACGCCGTGTTCGGTAAGCGCGGCTTCGAAGAGCTCGGGCTGGTCACCCCACGAACGCGGGTCGCCCATCATGACCTCGTACAACTTTGCGCCTTCATCGCCAGCGCGGATTGGCCCGAACGCAGCACCAAATGGAAGTTCGACATGGGTGCCTGCTGGGCACCAGCGCTCGCCGAACCAAAGACCACCGTCGATAACGAAGACGATGTGTGGCGAGTAGTGGCCGTGTCGACGCACCATCATGCCCGGGTCGTATTCGGCATACAGCGAGAGGTACTGCGGGTCGGGGCTGAATGCGAACCACTTCTCGCGCACGTAGGAGGTTGACCCGTCGGCGTTCTGCTGAGCGCGACACAACTGCCACGGCATATCGGGATCGTCCATGTGGCGAAAGATGACTTCTTTGCCAGGGATGGGCAGCGGGACTTCCGTTGGGTCGATGCTCATGCGATGAACTCGAAGTCGACGTGGGCGGACTCGATGCCGCGCACGAACGCATTCGCCATTTCGACTGGTGCGGTGCCGGGAGTCAACTTCCAGCCAGAGGTGCGGCGAAGAAGTTCTTCGAAGAACACACGGATCTCGAGGCGAGCAAGAGATGCGCCCAAGCAGAAGTGAGTACCGAAACCGAATGCAATGTGGTTGTTCGGGGTGCGATCGACGAGGAATTCCTCGGGCCGATCGAAGTACTTCTCGTCGCGGTTGGCCGAGGAGTACATAAGTACAACTTGGTTGCCCTTGGGAATGGTGACGCCATTGACTTCGGCATCAACCTTCGCAACGCGACACATGTTATGGATCGGCGTGACGTAACGAATCATTTCCTCGACAGCGACAGTGAGGTCGGCGCCATTTCGCAACTTCATCATTTCAGCGGGATTACTGATCAGGTTGAGAATTGTCCAGGCAATGACTGTTCTTGTGGTCTCGGCCCCGCCGTCAAGGAGCAACAGCGCGTCAGCGATTGCATCGTTGGGATCGAACGGACAACCGTCGACTTCAGCGGTTGTGTAGAACGAGAAAATATCGTCGGCTGGGCAAGACTTCTTTGCTTCAAAAAGTTCCGCAGCAGCACCCGCGAATTCGATCGCCGAAATCATTCCCTCGTCGTTGAAGTATCGAGGACCGCCCCCAAGAGCGATGGTGGTCTCCGACCAATGCTTCAATTTCGGCCAATCGGCCTCGTCGAAACCGAGGAGCTTGCCGATCATCATTGCCGGGAGTGGAGCAGCGACGTCGTTGATGACTTCGGCAGAACCGCCTTTGTCGCGAACGGCGTCAAGGATTCCGGTGACCTTTGCGCGGATGTCGTCCTCCCATGCACTTGCGGCACGTGGAGTGAATCGACGAGAAACCATGTTGCGGCGCTTCATGTGGAGCGGGTCGTCAAGGCCGATGATGGCGTTGTCGGCAGGGAGGTTCGGCCGATAGCCGCCCTTCTCCTGGTCTGAGTTAATGAAGACGTCCTTGCGCTTTTCGATCTCGACGATGTCGTCGTAGCGCGAGATTCCCCACAGTTCGTTGACTTCGTCCCAGTAGATCGGTTCGTTGGCGCGCATCCACGCGTAGGTGGGATACGGATCGCCGCCGTACAACTCGGGGGCAAGAAGATCTATTGCGAGCCGTTCCATGGTCCCTCCAAGGCAATGAACTCAACCGGTCAGTTGTGCGCACCGGATGGTATCTCTGTCTGCGGTTCCAAGGTTCCGCGGGTCATGGCCATCGGCTCATGCAGGCGCTAGCCCGCAGTGACACCGCGGTCGCTCGAGAAGATCGCTCCGTGGATGTTGGTTGAGCCGGGCGCAGCGACGAGCGCGATG
The DNA here is from genome assembly GCA_903827085.1 of uncultured Candidatus Nemicrothrix sp. GTDB lineage: Bacteria > Actinomycetota > Acidimicrobiia > Acidimicrobiales > Acidimicrobilacustridaceae > Acidimicrobilacustris > Acidimicrobilacustris europaeus. The sequence continues at coordinate 27,000 of CAIKHC010000255.1, forward strand.
AGTTCGGCGATGTCATCGGCCTCACCCTGTCCCCGGTAACCCATGTAGGGGGCCATGAGCTCGAAATCGATGTCGGC
>CAIKHC010000256.1 GCA_903827085.1 uncultured Candidatus Nemicrothrix sp.
ACCATTCTCGGCGGCGATGTAGTTGCTATCGATTTGAACCGACCCATGTCTGAGATTCGCGAGACGCTCTCCAAACTCCCGATTAAGACTCGACTGAGTCTCAGTGGCCCCATGGTTGTGGCTCGCGATATCGCCCACGCGAAGTTGAAAGAACGCATTGACGCTGGCAAAGGACTACCGCAGTACCTGAAAGATCACTGCGTGTATTACGCCGGACCGGCGAAGACACCCGACGGTTATGCCTCCGGCTCATTTGGTCCCACCACAGCTGGTCGGATGGATTCCTATGTCGACCTCTTCCAAGAGAACGGTGGCAGTTTCGTCATGTTGGCGAAGGGCAATCGTTCGAAGGCCGTGACTGATGCATGTAACCGCCATGGCGGTTTTTACCTTGGCTCTATCGGTGGGCCCGCTGCTCGTCTGGCTCAAGACTGCATCAAGTCGGTTGAGGTCCTCGAATACCCGGAACTCGGGATGGAAGCGGTCTGGAAGATCGAAGTCGAAGACTTCCCGGCGTTCGTTGTGGTCGACGACAAGGGCAATGATTTTTTCGAAGAGGTCATCAAAAGCCGCCCGGTCACACTTCGCTGAACTACTCCTCGCAATCTGAGGTTTCCGCCTGGTTTTCCGTAACGACAGACGCCGTCCATCTGGCGTTTCTATGGTCACGTTCTGAGCGCAACATTCCCTGCCCAGATGATGATCACCTTGAAACGCCTCTCTGCTGTTCTCATTTTCCTGGCATTGACCTCAACCGTTGTGGTGACGCGCCAACTGCCAGCGGCGGCCGCGCCTAACGACGAGGTTGAAGAGGCGCTTGACGCCTACGAGACCCGGTTGACGCCTCTCGTCGATGCAATTGGCGAACTTCACCACAGCCAGAAAGTCCATCAAGAGACGATTGAGCAGGTCTCATTTGCATCGGCGTCACTTGAAGCGGCTCGTCAACGTCTCGACGAGAACCGATCCCGATTCGCAGCCATTGCCGTCTACGCCTACATGGATAGAGGTGGCCGCGGCATCGACGCAGAAGCAGGGTCTCAACGCGGAGTTGCACTCGCCTCGTCTCGGCTCCGCTCAGACGAACGAGATGTGCGCGACGCCCAAAAACAGTTGGACGCAGCTCGTGATGCATCCCGCAACGCTGCAAGTACCGAGGATCGATTCCAAGCTCGGGTCACAACACTGGACCAACAGGCGGCAGAACCGCTTGCCAACCTTGATCAACTACTCAAAGAGATCGCCCCGACTCTTCCTGGCGCGGCGTTCAGCGCCTACCGGCGAGCATCCTCATCGTTGAGAGGAACAGACGGGCGCTGCGAGATTCCCGCTGCACTCCTTGTCGGAATTGGCAGGATCATGAGCAACCACGGCCGGGCCGCAGGATCACAGCTGCAGACTGGCGGACTCGCCTCCGATCTCCTGATCGGGCTCACTGGAGCCCCAAGCGCAGACACTGATGGTGGTCGAGTCGATCTCTCGCCCGTAACTGATTCGCGGGTGGGGCCCCTCCAGGTCCTCCCGGCTCAATGGCTGGAGTTCCTTCCCGTCGGAGCCATCGAATCCTCACCGGAATGGCTCTACTCCTCCGCCATAGTTGCCGGACGCGTGCTTTGCTCGGCCAGCAGAGAACTCAAATCGAACGAGGGAATCCACCGAGCCCTCAACGCCTTCACCAAAAACGCTTCGCTCACCGAAGCCATTCTCGGATCAGCGCGTCAGATCGCTCGAACCACCGACATCGGATTGGGAACAATTCCACTCGACCCGCGAGTCACGTCAGCATTGGAGTATCTGGAGACTTCGCAGTTCGATAGCGAGTCTGTTGAATCTGCGAGAGCAACACTCATTGCTTGGTCACAATTGCGACTTGGCACGCCCTATTCACAATGCCTTGGCGCGGACATCCGACCTGAAGATCCCGAATGTCCACCGGGAACAAACCGATTCGGCAAAGGTTTCTTTGACTGCTCAGGATATGTGAGCACTGCCTTCGCAAGCATCGGAATCGCGATTCCCACCACAACCGATGCCATGTTGCTTGACGAAGGCTTCGGTCGATTCAAGGTGGGTGACCAATACGTTCAAGAAAGCGATCTCGCTGGCGACGTGCTGTTGATGGACGGGCACGTTGCTGTCTCACTGGGAAATGGATCAATCATCCACGCCAGTGGCGGCCAGTTGACTGAAGAACCGTTACCTGCGTGGGTACGCAACGGGGTCCTTGGCGTCTACCGGCCGCTTATCTGATCGAAATCACGAACGCGGAGCTGGGCTCCACGGTTTGTCGCGGTACATGTCGCGCAGGTCCTGCTTTAGCACCTTGCGAAGCGTTTGGTTACGGGGAAGTTCGTCAACGACCTCAAGTTGTTCCGGGATCTTCTGCACCATGAGATCGGCGCCCTTCAAGAACAACA
>CAIKHC010000257.1 GCA_903827085.1 uncultured Candidatus Nemicrothrix sp.
AGCCGAAGAGCTACTGACCTTTACGTGTAAGGGCATTACTGCAGATCAGCTGACGCAGCCGGGCGGCGACATTGTCGAACGCGTCTATCTGCAGTCAGATCGTTCGCCGCAGGTCCTGCGCAACCTTCAGTCGATGTTCGGTCACGGACGTCTCGCCGACACTGGTTATGTGTCGATCCTTCCTGTCGATCAGGGCATCGAGCATTCGGCCGCTGCATCGTTTGCTCCGAACCCGATGTATTTCGATCCAGAGAACATCGTCAAGCTCGCGATCGAAGGCGGCTGCAACGCCGTTGCCACCACCTTCGGCGTTCTTGGCACGATGTCTCGCAAGTACGCGCACCGCATCCCCTTCATTGTGAAGATCAATCACAACGAACTCATGACCTACCCCAACGAGTTCGACCAAATCATGTTCGGGACAGTTGAAGAGGCCTACGAGCTCGGCGCTGCCGGGGTTGGTGCAACGATCTACTTCGGCTCACCCGAATCGCATCATCAGATCATCGAGGTCGCCGAGGCATTCCAGCGAGCCCACGAACTCGGCATGTTCACCGTGTTGTGGTGCTACCTCCGCAATAACGCGTTCAAGGTCGATGGGGTCGATTACCACGACGCCGCTGATCTCACCGCCCAGGCCAATCACCTCGGCGTCACCATCCAGGCCGACATCATTAAGCAGAAGCTTCCGACCAAGAACGGCGGGTACAACGTTCTTGAGGGGTATGGAAAGACCTCGAAGCTCGTCTACGGCGATCTCGTCTCAGACCACCCGATCGATTACACCCGCTGGCAGGTTGCGAACTGTTACATGGGCCGCATCGGCCTGATCAATTCTGGCGGCGAATCAAAGGGTTCCTCCGACCTCGCCGACGCGGTGCGCACCGCGGTCATCAACAAGCGTGGTGGCGGCACCGGTCTCATCTCTGGCCGTAAGGCGTTCCAGCGGCCAATGGCCGAGGGAGTCGCGCTCCTCAATGCCATCCAAGACGTCTATTTGGATGAATCAATCACCATTGCGTGAGTTGTTCTGACTCGAACGGAAATGCAACGGGCCGGCCTACGGGTCGGCCCGTTTGCGTTGTCGAATGCGTGACTAATCGATGGAACGGAAAACCACGCCAGTGCGGGGTTTGGGCGCAAAGAACGTTGACTTTGGTGGCATCTTTTCGCCGCCCTTAGCGATCTCGATGATTTGATCGATGGTGACTGGGCGCAACAGGACGCCAGCTTGAGCAGCACCTGTCTCAACTGCTGAGCGAATGTGTTCGACGCCGTGTTGGTACACCAACGCGTGATCGGGCAACGACGCAAGGGCAAGGTCGAGTCGACTGGAATCAAGATCGCGAGATGCGGAAATGGTCTCGGGGCGAGGGCGAAGCAACCAGGCGTCGCCCGGTAGGACGAGAACGAGGCCGCCAAGTTCTTGGATGCGGCGAACCGTGGGTGCGTCGCTAAAGCGAAACGCTTCGATTTCGAAGAAGGGGTCAAAGGCCGCACGAAGATCGAAACCCTCGGGCAGGCCCGAGAGCAAACGGTGGATAGGACCGACATCGAGTTCATCCTCGACCAGTTCAACAACGAATGTCATGACCGCGTCGGCTTGGCCTCCGTCGCCGCCGGATGCTCGGCGTTCGTCGCGATAGGCGAGAGAGGTTTCGTAGCGGTGATGTCCATCGGCGATGACGATCGGTGCCGAACCGATTGCCGCGCGGATTGCATCGATGCGAGCGGTGTCTGTGATTCGCCATACGGAATGAGTCACTCCGTCGGCTTCGAATCGACACAGCGGCGCTTCCGTGCTTTCGAGAAGCGCGGTGAGGCCTCGGGCGGGGGAGAGCCCCCAGACTGCGGAAAGGTTGGAGCGAGTGGAACGAAGAAGGTCGAGCCGATCGCTTTTGGCCTTCGGGGTTGTGAACTCGTGCGGAAGAATGTCGCCTTCACCTGGTCGGGTGAGTTCCATTGCTCCGATGACTCCGGTGGTGTGGCCGATGATGCCGTTCTCGTCGGGGGCATCCATGCGGTAGACCGTGAATGAAGGCCGAGGGTCATCGACGAGGACGCCTTCAGAGCGCCACTGAGCGAACTGTTGAGCAGCGTCGCCATAGGGGTCGTCGCCGTCGATCGGAAGATCAATGCGAACAACATTGGCCGGAGCGCTGGCAACAAGAGCAGCCCGATCAGTTGGGCTGATCACGTCGTAAGGGGGAGCCGTAACGAGCGCGGGATCAAGTGTTTCGGTGTCGTAGCGAATACCGATGAATGGTTCGAAGCGTGGCACTGAGTAGTACTAGCAGACGCGCAATGGTGAGTGACGCGAACGAATTTGGTCGGTCGTCACGATTGGATTCAAGAGGTGGGAGACTCTCAAGATGGCATGGGCCCTTGATCTTGATGGTGTCGTGTGGTTGGAGGATGAGCCCATCGCTGGAGCCGCCGAAGCCATCGCAGCATTGCGCGATGCCGGAGAGCATGTCGGATTCGTCACGAACTTCTCTTTCGGTCGGCGTGACGACATCGCAGCCAAGCTTGAACGCCACGGCATTGATGCATCGAGTGGCGTGATCACCTCAGCGATGGCCGCGGCTGCGATGGTTCCTCGCGGTTCTCGTGCCCTTGTCTGCGCTGGGCCTGGAGTTGTCGATGAATTGCAGCGCCGTGATGTGGAAACCATCGATGCGAGCGATCCGACCGCACTGGGCACGATCGTCGATGTTGTGGTGGTCGGCTATCACCCGACATTCGACTATCAGCGAATGACTGCCGCCACCACCGCTGTTCGGAATGGCGCTCGTTTGCTTGGCACCAACGATGACGCCACCTATCCCACCGCTGCAGGGCCTGTGCCCGGAGGCGGAGCATTGCTCGCTTCGATTGCGGTTGCCTCCGGCGTCACGCCGGAGATCGCAGGCAAACCCCATCAGCCCATCGCTGACATCGTGCATGAGTTGCTAGGTGCCGACGGCATCATGGTCGGGGATCGGCCTGATACCGATGGACGATTCGCTCTTACCCTTGGATG
>CAIKHC010000258.1 GCA_903827085.1 uncultured Candidatus Nemicrothrix sp.
TCGGAAGAAAGGGCGAGGAGCCAGCCGAGAACATCGCTGGTGTTGGCTTCGAGCGCAACGGTCTTCTCTCCGCTGGGAAGCGTGACCGGTGAACGTCCACCCCACATTTCTGGCGCGTCTGTTGCAGCGAGAACTGTGCGCAGTTCTTCGACGGTGCTTGGCGGAGCCTCGGGTCCACCGAGCCAAGCAACGAGTCGACCGTTCGCCCATGAAAGCTGAAGTGCATTGACTCCAACGGCAAGCTCGCCTGGTTCGGGTTCGATTCCCAAAAGTCGGTCGAGCGCGAGTTCAAGTTTGCGCTGCTCGTTGTCGAGGTCGGCGATGACCTGTTGGTCATCGGGTTGACGGCGAGCGCGTAAGCGATCGAGTGCTTCGTCGGTGTCGTTGAGTCGCTCGATAAGCACGCGTTGCCATGCGGCCTTGTGTGCTTCGAGGATGGAGAGGTCTTCCGCGGACGCTTCGCCCCAAGCAGCGGCCTCAACCATCGTTTCGAAGCGCGCCCCGTGAACGTCGATGCTCGGCGCATCGGCGCGCGCATCGTCTCGTTCGGGCGTATCGATCGGTTCGATCTCAAGTTCTTCAGGCACAAAGGTCCTTGGTGGTTTCGTGCAGGCACATTTCGTTGCGACTGCTCGTGGTGCCGTTTCCCCGGTTGGCACCGGTCATGCTCCGCAACGCTCCGCCCCTCACCCACGAGGAGATCGGCCGCTGCGTGCCGTACGGCTCCGGACAGAATGGGGAGGTCCAGAGCGATGAAGAACTCTGCTGGCCTGCATCGGCCACCAGGTGTCGTCATCCGCCCGGTCGGGCTGCGAACGCTTCTCCGCGACCCAGATCGGTGTCCTCACCCTATCGGGACTTGGTGTGAAGCGGACAAATTCGCCCCTGGGTGCCGCGTGTCTGCAGATCGGCCTCGGAAGCGAGGCCTCGTCTAGGTTCGTTTCGTGACCCGCGCCATTACCGGAGATGTCTCAGGAGCCCTCGCAGATCTCGGAATTTTGGTTCCACTGACCGCTGCTCTGGTGGTCGTCAATGGCCTCGACGTTGGCTCGGTCCTTTTATTGGCAGGGCTCTTGGTCGTAACCGCAGGTTTGGTCTTCCGAATTCCTTTTCCGGTCCAACCCCTGAAAGCGCTCACAGCGCTTGCTGTTGCGCAGCGCCTTGGTCCGGACGTGATCCACGCTGCCGGTCTGGAAATCGGCATCGTCCTGATGCTCATGTCTCTGACAGGGCTCGCGACGTTGATGTCGAAGTTGTTCACGAAGCCAGTCGTTCGTGCGTTGCAGTTTGGTGTGGGTTGGCTGCTGGTTGTGACTGCGGTGAAGTTGGTAGTGAACCCCCCTGCAGTTTTCGTCAATTCGCCGTCGTCGCGAACAGGGTTGCTGCTTGCGGCGGCGACGGTTGTGGTCGTGGTGATCGCAGCATGGAGACGCTGGTACCTGCTGAGCATCGCACTTGTGGTGGCTGGCGTGATTGTGACGTTGCTCGTGGAACAGCCCTCGTTTGGCGGACCATCGATCGACCTTCCGACATTCTCGATTCCTCCGTGGTCTGTATTTGGCACCGCATTTGTTTTGCTAGTGATTCCGCAGATTCCATTGACGTACGGAAATGCCGTTGTCGGTGTGAGTGACCTCGCGCGCGAGCAATTTGGTGAAAGAGCACGTCGAGTATCTCCGGCGAGAGTCGCGTTGGTCTGTGGATTGGGGAATGTTGCATCGGCGACGTTCGGTGGAATGCCGATGTGTCACGGGTCAAGTGGGCTGTCGGCTCATGTCCGTATGGGTGCACAAACATGGAAGATGAA
>CAIKHC010000259.1 GCA_903827085.1 uncultured Candidatus Nemicrothrix sp.
CTCGAAGGCGTCCTGTCGTGCATCGCCGATGGCATCGATGTGCAGGGCTACACCTATTGGAGCCTCATGGATAATTTTGAATGGGCGTTTGGTTATCGGCCCCGTTTCGGGATCATCGAAGTAGACCGCGCAACTCAACGACGCACAGTGAAGCCAAGCGGCGAGTGGTTGAGCAGCATCGTTCGAGCAAACGCTCTCTGATTTCGGTGATTCTGGCGACAACGAGCGGATCAGGGCCACCGCAGGTGGCAACTAGGGTGGTTTGGTCCGACTCGAACGCCAGGAGCGCCCCCTGATGGGCCACGAAATCAATCAGGAGTTCCCAGCGTCCTCGCATACGGTGACGCCGCTTCCTGAAACCTTCGGGGTACTCGGAAAGATTGTTTTCTCAATCCGGACTCGCGGGCTTCGTTATGCCCTCGTTGCCGTTGTCAATGTTGTTGTTGGGCAAAGTCTGCTTCTGGCTCTGCAGGGCGTCATGCGCCCAAGCTGGGCGAACGTCGTTGCCGTTTGCATTTCTGCGGTTCCGGCCTACTACATGAACCGCGCATGGGTATGGGGAAAGCGCGGCAAGAGCCACTGGAAGAAAGAAGTACTTCCGTTCTGGCTCTTTACGGTCGCCGGGTTGCTTCTTTCGACAGTCGCTATTTGGGTGGTCCATCGCTATACCGACTCCAAGTTGGTTATCAACGTTGTTCAGTTGCTCTCGTTCGGCGTTCTTTGGGTTATCCGTTTCTTCGTGCTCGATAAGTTGTTCCACGTTGAAGTCTTCGAAGATGACACTCCCGACGAGGACTGAACGATGGATTCTGTAATGAAGGCTTCTGCCGAAGCCGCTCGTGGATTCATGCCCCCCGATGAAGGCGTAGCGCTTCACGAAGCGGCACTTCTTGTCGCCGATGGCGCCGCTCCCATGCTTGAGATTGGAAGCTATTGCGGTAAGTCGGGGATTTACCTCGGCTCGGCAGCGAAAGAGCGCAACACGATCCTTTTTGCGCTTGACCACCATCGCGGCTCTGAAGAAAACCAGCCCGGCTGGGAATGGCATGAGCCTGATCTCGTCGACCCCGATGTTGGCGTGATCGATACGTTGCCGCGATTCCGTCGCACAATTTTCGATGCGGGTCTCGAAGGAACGGTCGTTGCGCTTGTCGGCGATTCGCCGACTGTCGGATCAAGATGGGCGATTCCGCTGTCGTTCTTGTTTATCGATGGCGGACATGGTTCCGAGCCGGCGCATCGCGATTTCGAACTCTGGACCCCATGGATCGAAGACGGCGGAATTCTCGCAATCCACGATGTCTTCCCCGACCCCGCCGATGGCGGTCGTCCCCCGTATGAGATCTACTGCCGTGCGATCGAGTCTGGTGAGTTCACCGATGTCTCGGCGACAGGGTCATTGCGGGTCCTGCGCCGCAACTAGTTCCGCAGGTCACCGAGCAGTTGCTGCTCTTCGACACTGAGATCAATGCGACCATTCTCCCAGGCGGAGTTGAGCTGTTCGTAGTGCTTGTGGGTCCGTTCGTTTAAACCGCGATTGCGGCAATCGCGCAGAAGGCGAAGGCGATGCCATGCGGCCATCCGTGGTTCGTGGAAATTCGAAAGCAAGGTCTCCCACGGCCCGTAGGACAATTCAGCGTTATCGCGGTGTTGGTCGACGACTACGCCGAGAATCACTTCATCGATTGTTGGCCAACCAGAGGCGAGGCATCGGTCAACTTCTCGATCGAAGTCGCTGCTGAAACGTGAAACGTTGTTGGCCGAAACTCCGAAAATGCCCCCAGCAACCTTTGAGAAAGGTGTTGCTTGGTAGAACCGACCTCGGTCTTCGTATTCGGATGGGTCTGTTTCCCAGAGAACGTTTGCGTGTAGTTCGCAGTCACTCGATTCAAGAAGTCCGTCGAACGACTCTCCCTCAAGAGGCTGTGCCACCTCGAGAAGGGCGATATCTGCCCACCAGTACATCCTCGAAGCAAAGTGATCTTGGTTGGCAGCAACTTCAAGTAGTCCCGGTTTCGACCAACCGAGAGCGATGTACTCGGGAGTGTCCTTCACCGGATTGGATGCAGTTGGTGGACGCCGACCCGCATCGAATGCTGCTGTGATTGTCGGGACATCGCGTGTCCGGGGGAATTGATCGAAGGGAAGACCAATGATTCGAATCGAAGAGTCCGGGGCAAGACGATGACGAATCTCATGCAGCGGTTCCACGAGCTGAGGCTCGGTAAACACAACTAGTGGGTGTCGCGTTGAGAGAATTCCGCTGCAGCGAGTCAGGTACCAATCAATATCTCGGCGGTCACTCGACTCGCGAGATTGAAGATCGACGAGCGCAGTGACAACCGTTGTCTGCGCTGACAACACGAAAGTCAGTCGGCTCGGCCGCTGATTGAATCGTCGGTATCGATTTCAACCAACGGTGGAAGTGCTTCGTGGTCGATGAACAAACCCGATGCGGGAGAGGTGCGGCTGAGGGCATCGGCCGCAAGGATGATTGCCGCGTCGGTGTAGGTCGTGCGTTCATCGGCGGGGAAGTGCACCTCGTCGGGGAACACAATGCCGGTCCAGTAGTGGCCGTCTTCGCACCGAAGTTGCTGGGCCCACGAGAACAGTTGCAACGCTTGTTCACGGTTGCCAACTGACAACTCGGCGATGAGGCATTCGCAGGTTTCGGCTGCGGTGATCCAGGGTCGGTCGCTAACGCAACGAACGCCGCGGCCTTCGACAACAAAGGTGTCTCGACGAGCATCGAGGCGAGCGCGAGCTTCCGTGCGAGTGAGGACGCCGCCAAGAACCGGGTAGTACCAGTCCATCGCCCAGCGGGCTTTGGGGGCGAATGCATCGGGAGCCTTGCCGAGGCAGTGCTGACGGATGACATGAGCCAAGCGGGCTGCGCTCAATTCCCAATCGGGACGTTCGTGGCCAAGAAGTTCGGCAATAGCGATTGCGCAACGAAGGCTGTGGCAGATGCTCGAGGAACCGGTGAGCAGAGCGAATGACCACGGTGTGCCGTCGGCGTGACGAGCCCAAAGGATCTCGCCGCGAGGAGTTTGCAGGTCGAGAACAAACTCGACCGCTTTTTCGACGACCGGCCACATCGTTTCGACAAAGCCGGGGTCGCGAGCAACAAGCCAGTGATGCCAAACCCCTGCGGCGATGTACGCAATTGTGTTGGCGTCGAGCTTGTCCTGTTCGATTCCGTCGGCGAGGTAGTACTGGTGCCAAGAGCCGTCATGACGCTGAATATCGGCAAGCCACTGGTAGGCGCGCTCGGCTTCGGTGCGCATGCCTGCGAGATCGAGGGCCATAGCCGCTTCGATGTGATTCCACGGATCGGCATGACCGCCTGGGTGCCACAGGACCATTCCATTGGGCTGTTGCCAATCGGCAATTGCTTCAGCGGTCTGACGAACCTGCTCGGCAGTGATGATGTCGTCAACGGAAGGAATCTCGATCATTTTGTACCTGCCATCGCGGCGTGTCGGATTGGTTTGGTCGCGTAGACAACAAGCGACTTCCCCAAGACGGGGTTGAGTGCCTTTTCGGTGAGTCGTGTCAGCGGTGGAGCCGACATGATGTCCCACTCAAGAAATTTTGTGTACACCTTGACCGCAGCGTTGGTGTCGTTCCGCGGGCCAACTGCGCAACGAAGCCACCAGTAGGGCGAGTGCAGTGCATGGGCGCGGTGTGAACTTCCGGGAATGAGTCCAGCGTTTTTCATCTTGAGGCGAAGGTCAGACTCTGAGTAAATGCGAACATGTCCACCTTCGGACTTGGGCGCGTAGTACTCATCGGAAAGTTTCCAGCAAATCTTTTCCGGAAACTCAGCAGGAACTGTGATGGCAATAGTGCCGCCGGGACGCAGTACCCGAATGAATTCGGAGAGCGCTGCGTTGTCATCGGGAACATGTTCCATAACTTCGGACGCAATGATTCGATCGAAAGATGCGTCGGCGAAAGGAAGCTTGGTCCCATCGCCGGCAACTGACGTACACGAAATCGTCGGCGCAATTTCACCGGCGTCTTTCATGGCTGATGTGGTCGCAGCAACCTGTTCAAGTTCAGGAACGGCCATATCGCAGGCCACAACTCGTGCACCGCGGCGCAGTGCTTCGAACGCGTGACGACCAAAGCCGCAGCCCAGATCGAGCAATCGGTCTCCGGGGCGTAGTCCTAAACGGTCGTAGTCGGCGGTCAGCACTGTTCAGGATCCTGGCCGTGTGACGCGCGAGCGCTGGAAACGTGGGGCTGCACCTGCGCCACCGGGTCGGCGGGCCTGAATGTGGGGGGTCTCCGCGAGTAGTGCTCGGTAGTGCTCAACCGTGCCGGTCGCAGTGTGGCGCCATGTCCAGCGATCGATGACACGTTGACGGCCAGCGGCGCCAATGCGGTCGCGCAATGCAGGATCGTCGAGCGCAGTGCGCAGCATTGCCGCAAGCGCTTCGCTGTCGCCGGGGGGAACGACGAGTGCGGTTTCGTTGTGGTTTCCAACGACCTCAGGAAGCGCACCGCCGCTCGTGGCAACGAGCGGAACACCGCAACTCATGGCTTCAATGGCTGGAAGGGAGAAGCCTTCATACAGCGAAGGAACGACGGCGACCTGTGCTTCGGAGTAGAGCTCAATGATGCGCTCTTCGGGCACGCCCGTGATGAAGGTGACTGCGTCTCGAAGTCCGAGCTCGTCGATAATGCGAGCCGAAGGGCCGCCTTCTTTAAGGCGTCCGATGACGACGAGTTCGATGTGACGCTCGGTGCGAAGTTTGGCGATTGCCTCGAGGAGGTAACGCAGGCCCTTCATCGTGACGTCGGCACTGGCAGTAGTGATGAGTCGGCCAGGAATGCGCTGAACGTTGGGGATGGGCTTGAACAATTCCTGATCAACGCCAACAGGGACAACGTGGAGTCGATCGAGTGGGACATTCTGATCGGCATGAATGTCGGCAAGAGAGTTCTGCGACACCGTGATGACCCGGGGCATACGTGACGCGACACGCGTCTGCATCTTGGTGAAGCCGTACCAGCGGCCCTTCGAGAATCGCTTCCATGCGGTCTCGGCATGTTCCATCTCAAGACGACGATCGACAGTGATGGGGTGGTGGATCGTGGCGAGGACTGGAAGTCCGTCACGTTCCATGCCGAGCAAGCCATAGCCAAGGCACTGATTGTCCTGAACAAGATCGAACTCGTTGACGCGCGAGCGAAGGTGCTGCCAAGCGCGGAAACTGAATGCGAGAGGCTCGGGGAATGATCCGGCCATGAAACTGCCGACCTCGATGGCGTCGCCAAGGTTCTTGATTTCGAACGGCAACGGCAGGCGCATCGGGTATGCGTCGTTATATATATCGAGGCTAGGAAGTTCGACGAGTGGCACCCGGGGATCGAGAATCGGGTAGGGCTGACCGCCTAAGACCTCTACCTCGTGACCAAGATCGACGAGCGCCTTTGTCAGGTGTCGGGTGTACACGCCTTGACCGCCGACATGGGGCTTTCCGCGATAGGTGAGGAAAGCAATGCGCAGGGGGAGCTCGCCGTCAGCGGCAAGATCGGTGCGCCCGGAGGATTCGGGGCGGGGAGACATGGGCCGACAAGTTTCGTCGGGAATCTTGACAAAGGTCAAGACAGGGCTAGATCGTTGTCCACAGGCCCTATCGGGGCGAGATGGACCGGGTGAGAGGAGTCACTCTGATCGTGGAGGTCTGAGTTTCGAACGCAGGACTTCGAAATGATTGGTTGCGAACCACCACGAGAGTGCGAGCAGAATCCCCGACAACCAAATGACGGGCATGGGACCAATGACGGTCGCGATCGTGTCGCCCGATCGGAGCATGACGTCTTGTTGAAGCACAACTTGTTCCGAAATTGAGGTTCGCTTCAGAACGTCTCCTGAAGGATTGACGATTGCGGAGAAACCAGTTGGAGCGGCTTGCAGAACCCATCGACCAGTTTCAATTGCGCGGAGTTGGCTTGAAGCAACTTGCTGCGTTTGCACCTGAGTCAGCCAGTAACTCGAACCGTTGGTGGGATTAAGAAGAATCTGCCCACCGTGCAGCACCCCGTCGCGTCCTCGGTTTGTAAAAAAGATTTCCCAGGAAATTGCGAGAGCAAGGTCGCCGGCAGGCGTTCGGACGATCGCAGGTTCAGTGCCTGCTCGTGCATCACGAACAGGAATGCCGGTGTTGGATCCGGCAACGCTTTCGATGAGCCCACGAAGAGGCACGAATTCGCCGAAGGGAACGCGCCGGACCTTGTCGTATCGCCCTCCGGTGCTGCCATCGGGGAGATAGACAATCGACGCGTTCGCGAAGCTTGACGAATCGAGTACCTCTGTAATTCCTGCAACAAGTGTCGTGTTGAGGTCTTTGGCGAGGGCAGAGAGCTCAGCGTTTTCCCTTGCAGTTGTGAGTAGCGAGTCAACGGCAACAACGTTCTCGGGCCAAACAACAAGATCAACTGGAGTCGTGACCAGCGAAGTGGCTTCGACATGTCGGTCGAAGACGTCTCGGGGATCAGTTTCGCTTGCGCGGGTTCCTTGTGGTCCGCCGCCCTGAACAACTGCGGCGTTGATGGTGCGAATGTCATGCCCAGTTGGAGCGACGATGGCAACGAGCCAAAGTGCAACAACCCCGGCGAGTGCAGCGGCGGCAACGATGTGACGTCGTTCCCATGCTGCCGACAGCGCGACCCCGATCACGGCGACTGCGAACGTCACCCCGACGGCGCAGAGCACGCGGGCAATTTGGCCAAGTGGAGCGCTTGCCTGACCCATAGCGGTTGTTGCAAGTGGAACTCCACCAAAGGGGAAGGTGCATCGAGCGGCTTCGGCCAACGTGAACGCGGCGGGTAGGGCGAGCCACCGGACCCATGCGGACGAGCTACGTCCGGGTACCGCAAGTCCTGCAACGCCGACGTAGAGACTGAAGACCACGATGGCAATGACGTACCCGGGAGCGGTGAGATCAACCATCCACAACATCGATGGGGTGAACCACGCAGCGGCGAACACGGCGGAACGGACGATGCGGGCCCGCGGCTTCGCGTTGCGTAACAGCCGATCCCACATAGCGATGCCGAGAAATGCAAGCGGCCACCAGCCCCAAGGGGGAACCGAGGCGGCAAGGCAGAGTCCGGCGATAACGGCGCGTAGGAGTGC
>CAIKHC010000260.1 GCA_903827085.1 uncultured Candidatus Nemicrothrix sp.
CTCGCCATCTTTCGACTCTTGGTGAGCCGGTGATACGCGCCCGATGCGCTGAACATCGCGCAGATGCCAAGTCCGTAGACCCCTGCGGCAACTCGATTTCGCCCGGGCTTCGCGTTCAAGATCATGGCAACTGCAGCGGGTGGGGCAATCACAGCCGAAATCGCGTGGAGCTTTCCACGATATTTTGGCCGGGCGTCCCAGCTGACTCGCCAGATCAACTCATCGAGTGCAGAAAATGGTCGCGAGGCGAAGTTGGCGGCGGAGTCTTCCTGATCTGAGGTTGGAAGCGTCTCATCCACATCCCGATCGTACCGTTCGCGGATTCGCTTCCACCTTGTTGTCGCCAAGGAGGGCTTCCTTAGCGTCAGCGTGTCGGCGCGCCCTGTTGACCTCGGTCAGAATGCAGGCATGCAACCGTCTGGAATCATCTTCGCCGCCCTCGACTGCGATGCTGCTGTTATCGAGGACTGGAACCGTTGGTACGACCTTGAGCACACACCTCCGAACGTGATGCTTGAAGGTGTGATGTTGAGCAATCGCTACGTGGCTACGCCAGAACTACATGCTGCTCGCCAAACTGTCGAGGGTTCGCCATTCGGCGCTGGACGCGCATCGTTCATCACCATCTACACGCTCACCGGAGACCCTCAGATTGCGTTCGACGATATGAGCACGCTGCGCGAGCGCTTGATCGACACGGGTCGTATGGCATTTCCCGAGGATCAAAAGGCTGTGCGTGAAGGGGATTGCTTTCAGTCGGTAGCGGCTTTTGTTTCACCCCCAACAAAGTTGGTGCCGCACGATGTGCCGTTCGTGGGTCATTCGGGCATCGTGCTGCGTCAACGACGGGGCGGCCAGGACGCCTCGCTTGAGCGCGCATCGCGTCTCGTTGAGTTGGACTTTGTTCACGGCGTTTGGAGTCTGAGTTCTCGACTCCGTGATGGACTCGACATGGACATTGTCTTTGTCGAAGGGGACTCTGCACGAGCTGCGATGAAGATGCGCGAGGCCGAGCCCGCCGATTCGGCGACCGAGGTCCTTGTTGACGCCCCCTACAACCGCATCAACCCGATGCACTACCCGTGGGCCGATGAGATTCGAAACTCTGATCTGCCCAAAACCGTCGCTCTGTAATTCGGCGAAAGGGCTAGCTGGTCATTCCGCCGAGGCCGACAAGACCCCGTGCGAGTTCGATTTCACCCATATGGCGAAGTCCGTGTTGGTAAAGCCAGCACTCGAATCCGTCGAGCACGGTGATGCCTTCTGGTCCGGCGACTCGAGCGCTGTAGGTGGAGGCGACCTGTGGTGGGAATGGTCGCCCAATGATCAGTCGAGTGAAATCAGCGGGGTCCATGGTGGTGAGGTACGCCTCGGTGCGATCAAAAACTGCTCGCTGGTACTCCTTGAAGGCTTCGAAATTACCGATGCGCTGATGGACCATTTCGTCGACGGTTCGTTCTTTGCCGTGGTCGTTAATCGCCATTTGCACACGTGACTGCCATACATCACTCCAGATCGGCATCTGTCCGGTGATGAACATGAAGTTCGCGTCTTCTTGGTTTGTGTAGTGGAAGAGCGAAAACGCGATGGGCAGAACTTTCTCGCGCTCGAAGTGATTGACATGCTCAAGGTCCATCGAACCGACGGCTTGGTAATACAGCGAATGCATCGCGGCCATGCGCCGTTGGAGTGAGTCGAGGATGAGTTCAGTCACGAACCGTTACCTTTGGTAGAGGGGTGCGGCGCGGTTCAAGATGATTTGCGTGCGCTCGTTGACGGCTTCTTCGAAGCGGCCTTCTTCGACCATCCAGAACCGGTTTGCGTAGAGGCCATCGATGACCTGCTCAGCAACCTCGGAAAGGGGGGTGACTGCAACCGGGGTTCCGGCGGCTTCCATCGATTCGATCCAGCCCGCCATCTTGTGGGTGTGGTCGATCGGGACTTCCGCTTCGTAGCCAGCGGGACGCTCTGCAGCTGCCCAAATGCCAGTGTTCAGGACTCCCTTGGTCTTGCCAGTCGGGAACAGAACGGAAACACCGATTTTCTGGTTGACCTCGTTGAGCTGTCCATAGAGACATTCGCTCAGTGTGACGACAGCTGCTTTACATGTGGCGTAGGTGGGAGACATGGCGATGGGCGAAAAGCCGCCGTTGTTTGAAGACGTGTTGACGATGTGGGCTTCTTCGTCCTGAGCCAGCAACGTCGGCACGAAAGCGTTAATGCCGTTAATGACTCCGTAAAGGTGAACGCTAAGGGCGAAACGCCAGTCATTGATCTCGTGTTCCCACAGTCGGCCGTGCGCACCTGAAGCCACACCGGCGTTGTTGCAGACCACGTGGACC
>CAIKHC010000261.1 GCA_903827085.1 uncultured Candidatus Nemicrothrix sp.
ATCACTGTTTGTTGTTCAAGAAGTGTCGCGAGCGAAGTCATGCGTCATCCTCGCCGAGTGCGTCGATGCCTACAGAAAGAGCATTCGACAATGTTACAAGTTCGCCAGGACCAGGCTCGGTCGTGAACACATACGGGGTGTGCAGTTGCGCGAGTGGTAGGGCCTCTGAGAGGCGCATCACTTGTTCGTCTTGACGCGCGGCCCATTTCAATCGGAACGCTGCGGCATCGCGCAGTTTGGCGATATCTGCTGCGGAGATTTTTGGCGTGCTGGCCGCGACAAGTGTGTCGAAGTCGTTTGCAAGCCCGTCGGGAACCGGAACGAGACCGTTCACGATGATGGGCCCGAGGGCGACGCCGATTTCTTCTTCGAGCGCGAACGCAGTCTCAATAACTTCGTTGACCGGTGTTTCCTCGGCGAGGGTCACGAGCATGACGCGGCATCGTCCTGGGTCGGCGAGCATCTCGAGTACGTCGTCGGCCTGAGTGGCAATAGGGCCGGCCCCGACTGCGCCGCGCAGACCGGTGGGCGATTGCAGGAAAGCGACCGCATGGCCTGCGGCCGGGGCATCGAGGACGATGAGGTCGGCGACCTGCGAGGCCTCGAACGCTTTGACCCGACCCAGCACCAGCAGATCTCGAATGCCCGGGGCAGCCGTGGTCACCACATCGATGGCGCCGGTGGACATCAAGCGCCGGGTGATGCGAGCCAAGCCATGGTCGGCCAAATACTCGGC
This sequence comes from uncultured Candidatus Nemicrothrix sp., assembly GCA_903827085.1. Classification (GTDB taxonomy): domain Bacteria; phylum Actinomycetota; class Acidimicrobiia; order Acidimicrobiales; family Acidimicrobilacustridaceae; genus Acidimicrobilacustris; species Acidimicrobilacustris europaeus. The sequence goes on from CAIKHC010000261.1 coordinate 737, forward strand.
CAGAGCCTCGTCAGGGGTTACCAGACGGCCTCGTACATCGGCATCGCCGCCGGGTCCACCGCCGGCGTGAAGGGTCTGTTCAAGGCCCGTGAGTTCAGAGGTGGCAAACAGTCGACTGATAGGTCCACCAGGGGTGAGACGGACCAACAAGGTGGAGACTCCGGCCCGAGCGGCGGTCCGGGCCAAGGTTGCGGACATGGTGCTTTTGCCCACGCCTCCCTTCCCGGCCACGATGAGGACCCGTGATGCTGCGAAAAATCGTGCAGGGTCCATATTCCCCTCGGAGACTCGAGATGCGCAGACTACCTAGCTTTGTCGCTATCACCGCTGTCGTGGCGTTGATGCTCGGTGTCATCGGGTTTGTGGTGAGCGCGATATCGAGCCCAGTCTCAGCCGAGACCTCCACCACGATTATCAACGAAGGTGGCCCCGACGGATTCGTTGCTGTCGTCAAGGTCAGTGGTCTTCTCGATCCCGTCATGGTCGATTTCATTCGAACGTCGATTGCCGAAGCGAATGATGAAGGCGCGCTCGCTCTCATTCTCCAAACAGATTCAAATGGCGTTGTTGTCGACGATTCGGTCTTTGCATCGCTGTTGAACGAGATGCTTGCGTCATCAATTCCGATTGATGTTTGGGTGGGCCCCTCGGGCTCGGATCTCACGGGCCAAGCCGCGCAAATTATTGGTGCTGCGAATCAAGTTGGTATGGCCCCTGGTTCTCGACTCGGTAATGCCGGACAACCGGTGATCGATGGCCTTGATACGAAACGGTTGTCGCCAATTACCGACAAGACAGTGAGCGCGCAAGAAGCAGCGGACCTTGGCATCACAACTGTTGCGGCGCCAACGATTGGCGATTTCCTAGTGAATTTGCCCGGTGTTGCGACTCGTGAAGTCACCGCCGAAAACGGGGAAACTCGCCGCGAGCCGTTGACGCAGGTCCGTTTCGGTCAGCTCTCACTCGTTTCGAATCTGATGCACACGGTTGCGAGTCCTGCAGTGGCGTATCTGCTGATCACCGTTGGTCTTGCGTTACTACTCTTTGAACTCTTCACTGCCGGTGTTGGTGTCGCCGGTGTTGTTGGTGCAGGCGCATTCATCTTGGCGGGTTATGGAATGTGGGTGTTGCCGACGAATTGGTGGGCATTTGTCCTACTTGCACTTTCGATGTTCGCGTTCGCAGTTGATGTGCAAACCGGCGTGCCGAGGGTGTGGACCGGTATCGGCATCGTTTTGTTTGTCGTATTTTCGTTCACCGTCTTCGACGGAATGTCACTGTCGTGGATCACGTTGCTTGTCGCGATCTTGGGCATTGTTCTGACCTTCCTTGCCGGTATGCCATCGATGGTTCGTACTCGCTTCTCGACGCCAACAATCGGGCGCGAATGGATGATCGGCGAGATGGGCCGAGCCGTCACGGGAATTAACCCCGATGGTGTTGTCCAGATCCGTGAGGCCCTTTGGCGGGCGTCGACCAACCGCTCAACGCCGATCGAAGAACTCGAACGAGTTCGGGTGGTGAGCATTGACGGACTGGTTCTCGAGGTTGAGCCCGAGGTGGGGGCAGCCAAGGACTACCGGGATCGTTCCCCTCGCTCCGATGCCAAGGGAGAGACGGAATCCCCCGAGGCCACAAACCCTGAGTCAGGCTCGGCTCAGGACCTCGACTGACCCCGTTTTGATCCCATTCACCGGGATGTGACATTCGTCGCATTTTTTCTTGCAATGTGCGCCGGCCCCGTTGTACGTTCGCCATCCGGAGTAGGGAGGCAGTACTGCGATGAGTGTTCAGCGAATTGACGTCGATTGGCAGATGAAGGCGGAATGCCGTGGGCCACAGGCTGTGGTCTTTTTCCCGCCCTCACAGTTCGAGCGCAAGGAAGACAAGATCCAACGCGAGAACCGTGCCAAAGAGATCTGCACCGACTGTTCGGTGCGTACCGATTGTCTTGACTACGCCCTGTCGATCCGTGAACCGCACGGTATCTGGGGTGGACTCAACGAACTTGAACGAAAGGCCCTGCTCACGCAGCACGCGGTCTGAAGGCCTGCGACGTTGGTTCGGGGGGACCAATGCTCGCTGCAGACCCAGCGTCGGATCCGGTTCATCCGGTCCGGCGCTGGGGCATTTTTGCGGTGATGTTCCTTCGCAGCCGCGATCGCGACGGCGAGTGAAAGGTCCTCGCCGGTACGCTCTCGGTGTGCTCTTGTTTCTGTTCTGCGTGTTCGTCGTGTTCCCGCTGATCGAGTTGGGTGTGGTCATCGCGGTCGCAGGCTGGATCGGAGTTCTTCCGACAATTGCTGCTCTCATCGCGATGAGTGCCGTTGGCGTGTGGCTGGTAAAGCGCGAGGGCCTCGGTGTTATGCGTCGCACGCGTGAATCGATGAATCGGGGAGAGACCCCCGGCGGAGAAATGATCGATGCCGCCATGCTCTCGATCGCCGGATTTCTCTGCATCGTCCCGGGATTCATTTCAGGAACGATCGGACTTCTGTTGCTCATTGGCCCACTACGACGCCCAGTTGGCCGTCGCCTTGTGCGTCGTTGGACCCGTCTCGGTTCGCTCGTCGGAATGTCGCGCCGCCGCAGCACGGTCAACGTTCAATGGATCGGTGACGTAACGCCGACAACTGCACCGACAACTGCGCCGATCGAAATCGGTCCGGTTCGTGACTGACATAAGCGCAACGTTCACCGCTGAACCGCCGTTGGTGCACGACAAGCCACAGGTGATTTCACCTCTCGTGCGCCGCATCACTGCGGCGAATCCCGGCCACATGACCGGTGCTGGCACGAATACCTATCTCGTCGGAAATGGCGAAGTACTCGTGATCGACCCGGGTCCCGAAGACGATGCACATACCAAAGCAATTCTGAAAGCGGCCAACGGCCGAATCCGTTGGATCATGTGCACCCATACTCACCCCGATCATTCACCGGGCGTCCCCGCCCTTAAGGCCGAAACTGGCGCCGAAGTGATGGGCTGGAGCAATCGCGGTGGCCTTCGCACCGACCGTCGCCTACGCGACGGCGATCAACTTGTTACCGACGAGTTCACGATCACCGCAGTGCATACGCCAGGGCACGCAGGCAATCACTTGTGTTTCTTTCTTGAGGACGAACGCATGCTGTTTTCTGGCGATCACATCATGCAGGGCTCAACGGTTGTGATTACGCCACCGGACGGCGATATGGGGGCCTATCTCGAGTCGTTGGCGAAGGTGCGGGCGTTGAAGCTGAAGGCGATTGCTCCGGCCCATGGCCACATCATCACTGATCCAAACGCGGTCATCGACTGGTATGTGGCCCATCGGCTCGAACGCGAAGCACAACTCCATGGCTTACTGATTGAGATGGGTAGCGCGCGCATCGCACAACTCGTCGAAGCGGCATATGTGCAGCTCGATCCCGTGCTCATCCCGATGGCGAAGCGATCGGTGCACTCGCATCTGCGCAAGCTTGCCGATGAAGGCAAAGTCGAAGGCAGCGGTGCCCGCGGTGTGTGGTCGGTTGTTTGACCGCTGTTGACGACGCGATCAATCCGGCGGTTGGTCGGGGAAGCGGTCGTAACGCCACAACACCGGGAATAACACGATCCAGCAGATCACGACACCGATCGTGGCAACACCGCCAAAGACGACAGCGCGTCCCGTGCCGAGCAATTGGCCAGCTACTCCTGATTCGAATGCTCCGAGTTCATTCGATGCTCCGATAAAGACACCTTCGACGGCCATGACTCGCCCACGAGTCGACGACGGCGTCACCAACGGAACCAGCGTGCTTCTGATGAAGACGCTTACCGAATCAGCTGCGCTCAACAACATCACACTAAGAAATGCGATCGCGAAACTGTGCGTCATTCCTAACGTGATTGTGAACACGCCGAAGAGAGCAACAGAGATGAACATCACCGGCCCGGTGCGTCGCTGAATCGGTTTGATGCTCAACAGAATCGTGACAACTGCTGCGCCGATACCGCCTGCGGCGCGCAGCCAACCCAGACCCACAGCACCAACGCCCAATCGGTTTTCAGCGATTGCCGGCAGGAGCGCGACTGCGCCGCCGAACAACACCGCGAAGAGGTCGAGAGAAATTGCGCCTAGCAATGCTGGGTTGCGTCGAATGACGCGGAAGCCTTCGAATGCTTCGTGGAATGTTCGTTTCTTCTTCTTGGGAACGCCGCTCGAAGCGAGGTTGGGGGCAAGCGATTTGTGAGCGATGTGGTCGGCATTCTGCTCACCGAGAACGTCGAGCATTTCTGCAGGTCGCATTTCATCGGCAAGGTCGATCAGTGATGCTTCCTGCTCGCTGACGAACGATTTTCCTGGGGCGATGCGATCGGGCCGAGGACGAGCGAATTGAATAAGGACCGCACCTACTGCAGTCAGAATCATGCACGCGATGAATGGCCAAGTTGGGGAAACGACAAAGAGAAAGCCAGCGAGTACTGGGCCAATGATGGCGCTCGCTTGCCAGCAACCCACATGGAATGCGATGAGTCGGGGGATGCTGCCGTCAGGCGCAATATCGGCGGGCATTGAACGGGTTGCGGGGCTTACGAACGCGCGACCAATACCAAAGACGATCACGATGGCAAAGATCGGCAAAGTCGCTGTGGGTTGTGTCGCGATGTACCAGGCGAGCATGCCGGAGGCGAGGACTTCGACACCCAGCCCGATCGACGCAATATGGCGACGGTCGAAACGATCGGCAAGAGAGCCAGTCACTGTCATGAGGAGGAACGCTGGCGCGAATTCGGCAAGACCGAGAAGACCAAGATCGAGGTCGCGCCCGGTCATGTCATAGATCTGTTTGCCCAGAGCAGTGATCTGAATCATCGTGGCAATGGTTGATGCCACCGAAGCCAACAAGAACGGCGTGACCGAACGAGTGCGCAGCAGTTGTTTGGCCGAAATCGTTTCTGCCATGAAGGTCAGTACTCGACGCGGTAGTCGAAACCCTCTTCGGCAGCGCGCCGTTCGGCCTTGCCGGCAAGACGAAGATTTTCGAGGTGGGCGTAGGTCTCGCTATCGGCCATCGGGCCCCGACTGCGCGCAGAGAACAAGTACTCGGACCACTTCGTGATGGGAGCCCAGCCCGCCTCGGGGGCCGCGTCAACGAGAAGTTGAAGGCGAGTGGCGTGATGGTCCTTGATGGCCTCGCAGCGACCCGAAAGATCGGTGAATGGATGCCCATGAGCGGGCAAGACGGTGGTGATCCCTTCGAGCCCAGCAACCTTGTCGAGGTTCTTCAGATAATTCGAGAGCGGATCGCCACCCATGAAACCGGCGATGTGTGGCGTGATGGTGGGCAGAACATGATCACCCGAAAGCAAGACGCCATCTTCGGGGTTCCACATGCACAAATGATCGTGTGTGTGGCCCGGGGTGAAGACTGCGACCCAATCGCGATCGCCCATACGAACTCGTTGCGCATCGTCAACCACGATTGTGGGGCGCGGAGCTTTCATCCACGACACCTCTTCGATGCGACCGTCGGCGATGGCGGCGCGAATGCGGTCGCGGAATGCCTTGAAGCCCGGGAAGGCTGCTTCCATATCGGCCTCGTCGGTGTTGCCGATTGCATCGAGGATGGTTGCGGCTTCAACGGCGTCGGCAGGATCAAGCGGCTCAAGCGGTGTTTCATCGAGATCAAGAAGATCAGTCCACTTGCGGAACATCGTTGATGTCAGGACATCGGCATGACTGGCTTCGACAATTCGATGTGCGCCACCGAAATGATCGGGATGCGAATGGGTGATGTACACGGTGTGGACTCGCGCCAGCGGAATGTTTGCGTCGCGCATCCGATCTTGCAACGCGGCCCAGGATTCGTCACTGGGGAGACCGGGATCGACGAGTGTGAACCCGCGTGAGTCTTCGATGGCATAGGTATTCACATGACCGAGACCGGTGAAGTCGGTGGGAAGTTGCAGGCGCAGGATGCCGCGCGCGACTTCAGTAATTTCGGTGGAGGCGTCTTCTTGTTCTTGGCGCGGCACGCGTGGCGCTTCTGCGCTGTGTGCATGCCCGTTGTGATCGTGTGCGTCCCCCATGACGTTCCGACACTACCGCCCGACGGCGGCGAGCCAATCAGTCGCTGGATTCGGCTGCGGAGTCGACTCCACTGAGCAGACAGAACGTGTCTCGGTAGTAGCGGAGTTCGAAAACGCTCTCTCGGATGTCGTCGAGGGCGCGATGGCCCTCGGCTTTACGAGGCGCGTCCTTTAGGAGGGCGGGGTTCCACCGTTTGATGAGTTCCTTCAGGGTCGAAACATCGACCGACCGGTAGTGAAGGAAGTTTTCGATCTCGGGCATATAGGCGGCGAGAAAGCGGCGGTCGGTCCCGATGGAGTTGCCACAAAGGGGGACGGTTCGTGGCTCGGCGATGTGCTCGCGCAGGAAGGCCATGGTTGCGTCGTTGGCCTCTTGGAGGCTGATGGTCGACGCTTCGATCTCGGGAAGCAGCCCACTGCGTGTATGCATCTTGACGACGACTTCGTCCATAAACGCCATGGCTTCTGGCGGTTGGTAGACGACAAGGTCGGGCCCCTCGGCGATGATCTCGAGGTTGTCGTCGGTGAGGAGGGTGGCGATCTCGACGATCACGTTCTGGGCGGTGTCGAGACCTGTCATTTCGAGATCGATCCAAGCGAGCATGACCGGATCCTACGCACCGTCCTACGATCGGCTGGTGCTTGAAGTTCCCGTGATGCGTCTTGACCCTGATCTTGAGCTGCCGACCTACGCCCGCGTTGGCGATGCTGGGCTCGATCTTCTTGCGCGTGAATCCGTCGTTCTTCTGCCCGCAGGGGGTAGAGCCTTGGTGCCCACAGGCCTTGCGGTTGCGATCCCCGAGGGTCATGCAGGGTTCGTCCAGCCTCGAAGCGGACTCGCCCTAAAAAACGGCGTGACCTGTCTCAATTCTCCCGGTCTCATCGATAGTGGGTACCGCGGCGAACTCAAGGTGCTGTTGATTAACACCGATCCTGTCGAGCCATTCGAGGTCAAACGCGGTGAACGAATCGCGCAACTCGTTGTGCAGCGAGTGGAGCATGTGGTGTTGGTACCCGTTGACGACTTTGATCATCTCGGCGAGTCAGAACGCGGCGAAGGCGGATTCGGCCACACAGGCCGATAGGACGGAAGCAACGTTGTTCCGCGTTGCCTTCGAATGAGCATCAGCCTCGTAGCAACGAGGAATTAGTCGGAAGAAACTTGCGGCGGAACTGACCAGTCGGTCAATCGCCAGCCGGCTTCGATGATTGCGGAAGCAATCACGCCGATGCCTACTGCGCTTGCAATGTCGCGCGCATCGGGAAGCAGAAGGTCGAAGTACTCGCGCAGGCCGGGAATCACCAACACTCCGACAAAGGAAACGGCCATCCCGATGACGAGCAGGTATTTCCACCAGAGCATCGGTCGACAAAGAATGACTAATACCCACATTGCAACAGTGAACAACGTGATGACGGCGACGGTGCGAGCCTGTTCAAGGGGAACATCAGATCTGCGTTCAAGGGTGTACGCGGTGAGCGTGGCGGTTGCCGCGATGACGCCCGCAGGAATCGCGAATTTCAAGACTCGCCTGAGGAAGCCAGACATTGCCCGGCGATTGTTCTGTGAAAGTGCGAGGAAGAAGCCAGGTATACCGATCGTCAGCGAGGAAATGATCGTGAAGTGTCTGGGCAGAAATGGGAATGGAATGTGGCCGATGCCAACGGCAAGGGCCAAGACGACTGCATAGAACGTCTTGGTGAGAAAGAGATTGGAGACGCGCTCCACGTTCGCGATCACGCGGCGACCTTCGTTGACTACTGAAGGGAACACCGAGAAGTCGTTAGCGAGGAGGACGAACCGAGCGACCGCGCGCGCTGCAGCAGAGCCCGAACCCATTGCAACGCCAACGTCAGCATCTTTGAGGGCGAGTGTGTCGTTAACGCCGTCGCCGGTCATCGCAACGGTGTGCCCTCGTGACTGGAGGGCGTGCACCATCGCACGTTTCTGCTGAGGAGTCACGCGTCCGAATACGGAGTACTTCTCGAGCACATCGGCGAGAGCTTCTTGATCTTCGGGAAGAGTGCGTGCATCGATGGGTGAATCTGCGCCGGGCACACCGCAACGGGTCGCGACTGCACCAACAGTGACTGGGCTGTCTCCAGAAATGACCTTGACAACAACACCTTGTTCACCGAAGTACGTAATTGTTTGTGGAGCGGACTCGCGAAGTTGTTCGTCGAGCACCACAAGTGCTGTAGGTACAAGCTCGGTGGGAAGCGTTTCGCCATTGAGGCCAGAAGGCGATGACGCCAGCAGCAAGACGCGTTGACCACGACTTGAGTAGTGCTGAAGGCGTTCTTTCGCTGATGTGAGTGTGGAATCAGCGGTTGCGCTGTCGAGGAGAATGTCGGGGGCTCCTAGGTACCACGCGCCATGATCGGCAAACTCTGCAGCGCTCCACTTACGAGCCGAAGAGAACGCGATCGAGTCGGTGAGTGTCCATCCAGGGCCGGTGGGGTACTCGGCAACGATGGCCGCAAGGCTTGGGTTCGGATGATCGTCTGACTCACCGATTGCTGCGAGAACAGAAACGGCGTTCACCGATGACGTATCGCTACTGCTGAGGTGTTCAACAGTCGAAAGCGAGAGCGAGCCTTCGGTGAGAGTGCCGGTTTTGTCGAGACAGATGGTGTCGACTCGCGCTAATCCTTCAATCGCCGCAAGTTCTTGCGTCAGGACCTTCTTGCTGGCGAGGCGGGTAGCGCCAAGAGCGAACGCGATGCTTGTGAGAAGGACCAGTCCTTCGGGGACCATGGCAACGAGTCCGGCGACCGAGCCCTGTATCGCATGGACGAATCCGTCTTGGGATGCGAGTTGCGATGTGACTAAAAGAATCGCAATCGGGATCATCATCCAACCGACGATCGTGATAATTCGATTAATGCCTGTTCGTAGTTCGCTCTTCACAAGAGAGAAGCGGCGGGCTTCGCTCGAAAGGCGGAATGCATACGAATCGGCGCCAACCGCCGTTGCCCGCATGACACCGCTTCCGGCGACAACGAAGCTCCCTGACATCACCTTGTCGGCGGTCGCCTTATCGACGGGGTCGGCTTCGCCTGTCAGCAGCGACTCATCGATTTCGAGGTTGGTGCTCTCGAGAATCTCTCCGTCAACCACGATCTGGTCGCCCACTATGAGGATGATGATGTCGTCAAGGACAACGTCCTTGGATGCAACTGTTACGTCGGCGCCATCGCGTCGAACGGTTGAATGTGGTGCGTTGAGAACGGCGAGTGCGTCAAGTGAACGCTTTGATCGAACTTCTTGAAAGATTCCGATGCTGGCGTTCGCGACAAGTACAAATCCAAAGAGGCCGTCCTTGTATTCGCCGATCGCGAAGACGATGACAAGCAAGATGCCGAGAAGAAAGTTGAACGGCGTGAAGACGTTCGCTTTGAAGATTTGGCCGATTGTGCGACTCGTGGGATCCGTAACGTCGTTTGTACGTCCGTCAGAAAGCCGTTCGGAGACGTCGGAACTGCTCAAGCCTCGCAGCGTTGTTTCCATATCGTGATTTCCGCCAGATGTACTTAGTTTGGATGGACAACAACCACGGGGCACTTGGCGTGGTGCACACACTGTTGGCTGACTGAACCAACAAGCACTCCTGTAAAGCCGCCGTGCCCACGCGATCCGACGACGAGGAGCTCCGCGGCATCGGAAGCGTCGAGAAGCGCGCGTGCAGCGTTCCCCTCGGCGACCAATGTGCTCACAGGAATCGGCGCCTCGGCGGAGATTCCTTCGTCGGCAACGATCGCAAGAAGCGCAGTTCGCGCATCAGTTTCAAAATCTTCAGGTGTACTCATCGCGCCGAAAGTCGGCAGAGACGAAGTGATGGGATATTGCCAAACGATGACGACCTCGAGGGATGCGCCGCGCAGCTTGGCCTCGGAGAACGCCCATCGGAGGGCATCTCGTGATCCGGCAGAACCGTCTACTCCGACAACGATCTTTCCCATCGTGAACTCCTTAACTTTCAGCGCTTGACGACGGGGACGAGCAGGACGGGAACGTTGCTCCGGCGTACAAGCTCTTGTGCGACGCTGCCGAACATGAGGTGATGCATTCCGCCATGGCCGTGTGTCCCAAGCACGATGTGCGTGGCGTTGAGTTCATCGATCGCAGTGAGAAGCGTCTCGGAAGCCGGGCCCATGATGACGAGTGGGTGCACGTCGACGCCAGTGGTATCGCTCAGCGAATCAGCGAGTTCGCGAACCTTTCGATGTTCATCAGTGAGTTCGCCGGCACGGGCGGATCGGGTAAACGGGCTGATGTCTTCTTTGTCGTAGCCCGCAAGTGCTGGCTCTCCGGCGGCGACGTGGATGAGGTGCAGCGAGGATCCTGCGGCACGAGCGAGAAGTAGTCCTTCGCGGATGATCTGCTCACCATGATCTGAGAAGTCGACGGCAGCGATGACGGTGTGTTCAGCGGGCGAAGAGCTCATTGGTCGAGCCTACGGTCTGGCCGCAGCCACTGCTTCTGGTTGGGCGCGGCACTCGCTTACCGCTTTCAGTGTCGGAAAATTGGGTCCGCGTTGGTCTGGCGCCGGGATTCTGCGAGGATTAGCGGCCATGAATGTCCAGTCCTTCTCGTTCTTCTTCGGAGTTCTCGCCTTGGCCTGTTGGGCCGGCTCCATTGCCGTGCTCGTTGGTGCACTCGTCCGGCGTTTCGGTAATCCCGACGCGTTTAGCGAACTTCGATTCCAGGTCGGACGTATCGCCCTCCCTCTTGCTTGGGCGATTGCACTCGTTACGACGCTGGGTTCGCTCTATTACTCGAGGGTGCAGGGCTATGTGCCGTGCGAGTTGTGTTGGTATCAGCGCATCTGCTTGTACCCATGGTCGGTGATCCTCGGGATCGCTGCGTGGCGACGCGACGCGGCAATCAAGATCTACGCCATCCCAGTTCTGTGCATCAGCATTGTGATTTCGGCCTATCACTCATGGATCCAGTGGTTCCCGCCGTCAACCGGAACCTCGTTCTGCACCGCTGACGCGCCGTGCACTACCAAATTCGTGAACGAATTCGATTTCGTCACTCTTCCGTTCATGGCACTTTCAGCTGCTGTGTTCATGATTGCGTTGTTGTTAGCAAGTGATCCGTCCGACAGTGATTCTGAAATCACCGAAGAAGTAGAGGTAACCGCGTGAGTAATCGTCCAGGGGCAAAGAAGTCCTCGTCGCAAAAAGTGCGCGCTGCATCGAATGCGGGCAAAGGCAGTTCCACAAAGTGGATCTGGGTCGGCATTGTTGCGATCGTCTTTGTTGTCGGCGTATTCGCTGTTGCGGTCGGTCGCAGCAGTGGTTCCTCCGGCGGCGGTGCATCGCCGAGCGGCGGCACGGTTGTGCCAAACGGAAACCTTGAATATGGCCAGATTGCAGTTTCGGGAACTGGTTTGACGCAGATTCCTGACTCAGGTCCCGATCCCGCAGTGGGCACGGTCTTCCCGACGGTGACCGGCCAGCAGTTCGACGGCAAGCAAATGACCATCGCCCCCAATGGGAAGCCGCACATCATCATGGTCGTGGCTCACTGGTGTTCGCACTGCCAGGCCGAGGTGCCGCGTGTTCAGAAGTGGCTCAATGCATCAGGAATGCCTGCCGACGTTGACCTCGTAACTGTTGCAACGTCGAATGACCCGGCAAGGGGCAACTTCCCCGCCGGCGACTGGTTGCGTCGCGAAGAGTGGAGCGTCCCAACCATTGTCGATGACAAGCAGAACCAAGCGGGTAACGCGTTCGGCGTTTCAGGATTCCCGTACTTCGTTGTGACTGATGCGCAAGGCAAGATTGTTTACCGCACAAGCGGAGAAATCACGGAAGATCAGTGGAATGCTCTGCTCGAGGCAGCTCGGACGGGTAAGTCCCC
>CAIKHC010000262.1 GCA_903827085.1 uncultured Candidatus Nemicrothrix sp.
AGAGCTATCCATTCCTGGCCGTCACGGTCGACGATGAATGGCCAAGAGCCACCGTCATGCGCGGCGATAAGCGCAAGGGCACGCGTTACTTCGGTCCTTATGCCGCCGCGTGGGCAATCCGCGAAACTCTCGATCAGTTGCTGCGCACGTTCCCCGTACGCACATGTTCAGACACGAAGTTGTCTCGCCATTCAAAAATCGGCCGACCGTGTTTGTTGTTCCATATCGAAAAGTGCAGTGGTCCGTGTGTGGGGGAGATCACAACCGAGAAGTATGACGAACTCGTTCGCGATCTCATTCGATTCCTCGATGGCGATACCGATGAAGTGATTTCTCGGCTCGAAGTCGAGATGCAGTTAGCGAGCGATGAACTCGAGTTTGAGCGTGCAGCGCGTCTGCGCGATCGCCTCGGTGCTGTTCGCAAGGTTATTGAACGTCAGCAGATGGTCTTGGAAAAAGACGAAGACCTTGATGTTGTTGGTCTTGCTGGCGATGAACTTGAAGCGTCGGTGCAGGTGTTCTTCGTTCGCAAAGGTCGCGTGGTCGGCCGCAAGGGCTACGTGCTTGATCGCAAAGAAGATCTTTCCGACAGTGAACTCGTCGACTGCATTCTTGAACGTCTCTATGGCGATCCGCCGCCCCTCGGAGTTCCCAAAGAGGTGCTGGTTCCGTTCGAGAGCGCGAACCCAGGTCTCTACGAAGAGTTCTTGAGTTCTCAGCGCGGCTCCAAGGTCAACGTTCGTATTCCGCATCGCGGCGATAAGCGCGAACTCATGGCGACGGTGACAAAGAACGCAACCGAAGAGTTCTCTCGTCACCGGTTGAAGCGCGCTGCCGATCACAACAGCCGGGCGCGTGCCCTTAATGATCTGCAAGAGCACTTAGGGCTGCCGGAAGCTCCGCTGCGCATCGAGTGTTACGACATGAGCCACATTCAAGGCAGCGACTACGTCGGGTCAATGGTTGTCATGGAAGACGGCCTGCCGAACAAACGTGAATATCGCCGCTTCAAGATCAAAGGCAATCAAGGCAATGATGACTTCGCGGCCATGGAAGAAGTGCTCACACGCAGACTCACCGCCTATCTCGAAGAGCGCAGCAAGCCGGTAGCCGAACGATCGGGAAAGTTTGCCTATCCGCCGCAGTTGCTTTTGGTCGACGGTGGAAAGGGTCAGCTCAGTGTTGCGGTGAAAGTGCTCGAGGAACTCGGACTCGACGAAGAGATTCCGGTTGCGTCACTGGCAAAGCGATTCGAAGAGGTGTATTTGCCGCATCGTTCCGAGCCAGTGGAAGTGCCGCGGGGAAGCGATGCGCTGTATCTGCTGCAACGCATTCGTGACGAAGCTCACCGATTCGCGGTTTCGTTCCATCGTGAACTTCGTGGGAAGCGAATGACGAAGTCAGTCCTCGATGACATTCCTGGTCTTGGTGAGGTGCGTCGCACACGTCTCATCAAAGAACTTGGGGGAGTGACGGCAGTGAAACGGGCGACCGAAGAGGAACTCAAGGCCCTTGCCTGGCTGCCCGATTCGGTTGGCCAAGCAGTTTGGGACAAGATCCATGTTCCTTCTCGTCGAGATCCGCGCTGAATCGGAGTCGTTGTGTCTGAGCCTGATGCCAATGCCCAACTGTGGGAAGCGCATGCCGATTGGTGGCAGCGAGAATTCACCGACGGCGCCGATCCCGAATACACCGAGCAAATCATTCCGCTGATTCTCGAATGGACCGAAGGCTTCGAGCGCGTGCTCGAGGTTGGCACCGGCGAAGGTCAGGTCGCTCGTGCAATCGCAGCAACGCACGGCGCAACGGTTATCGGTATCGACCCAACGGTGAATCAGATCGACGAAGCCATTCGTCGTGGTGGTGGCCCGGAGTACCAGCTCGCCGGCGCCGAATCACTTCCGTTCGACGACGCATCGTTCGACGCCGTTGTGTGCTGCTTGGTGTTTGAACACATCGACGCCGTCGATGAAGCACTGGCCGAGGTTGGTCGCGTGTTGCGCCCAGGCGGAAGGTTCATCTTCTGCCTGAACCATCCGTTGTTGCAGACGCCCGGTTCGGGATGGATCGACGATCAGATTCTTGACCCGCCCGAGCAGTATTGGCGCATCGGTCCATACCTCACTGAGCAGGCCACGATCGAAGAGGTCGAAAAGGATGTCTTCATTCGCTTCGTGCACCGTCCCCTCAGTCGCTACATCAACGCCATGGCCGATTCGGGTCTTGCGCTGGAACGGATGATTGAGCCCGCTCCACCGCAGGGCTTTATTGAGCGTGCTCCGGAGTACACCGAAGTCACGACCATTCCGCGGTTGCTGACGTTGGTGGCTCAGCGCCGGTAGCGTCTGAGCCGTGAGCGACTTCGTTGTGATCACGGGATTATCAGGGGCCGGACGCTCTCAGGCCGCGGACGTTCTCGAAGATCTCGGCTGGTACATCATCGACAATCTTCCGCCAGCGCTTATTGGCAGCGTTGCCGACTTTGCCGATGCTCCCGATGCCACCATCACCAATGTCGTGCTTGTTGTCGGCACCGGCCCCTATCACTCCGAAGCATTGCCAGCGCTCGACGCGCTGCGTCGGCAGGGCAACCGACTTCGCATCGTTTTCCTCGAGGCGGCAACTGACGAACTCGTGCGCCGCTACGAAAGCACGCGCCGACGTCATCCTCTTGCGGCTGAAGACCGTTCGTTGGCCGAGTCGATCCAGGAAGAGCGTCGCGTTCTGCAATCGGTGAAGGCCGAAGCCGATGTCGTCATCGACACCACTGAACTCAACGTCCATCAACTTCGTGCTCGCATGCTCGACCTCTTTGCTGCCGATGCGCCGGCTGGCGGCATGCAGACCACGGTGCTGTCCTTTGGGTACAAGCACGGCCTTCCGCTCGACACCGATTTAGTCATCGATTGCCGGTTCCTCCCGAATCCCCACTGGGTCGAGGAACTGCGGCCGTTCACTGGTCTCGATGAATCCGTTCGTGACTACGTGCTCTCTCAACCGCTTACCTCAGAGTTCCTCGCACAGATCAACGGCCTGCTCGAGACGCTGTTGCCGGCCTATGTGGCCGAAGGCAAGAGCTATCTCACCGTGGCGTTTGGTTGTACCGGCGGGCGCCATCGGTCGGTCGCAATTGCCGAAGCGGTGACCGAAGCCCTTCGCGAGCGGGGTTTTCACCTTCGGGTCACCCATCGCGACCTCGACCGCTGACATCATCGCGGTCGCCGATTCTCTGAAAATCGGTCGGGCCGGAGCCAGACCGGCCAAACGCGTGCGCCGACTGGCGTAACGTCAGACCATCTCGTCACTAAAGCCGTCGACCGTCGACGGCCAACCCAGGAGGCAGTGCCCACAATGACCATCCGTGTCGGCATCAATGGCTTCGGTCGCATCGGCCGCAACTTCTTCCGGGCGGTGAGGCAGTCCGGCGCTGATGTCGAGATCGTTGCCGCCAACGATCTGGGTTCTGTGCCAGCCATGGCCCACCTGCTCAAGTACGACACGGTCATGGGTCGCCTCGATGCAACCGTCGAAGCAACCGACGAGGGCATCCTCGTTGACGGCAAGCTCCTCAAGATCACCGCAATCCGTGATCCCAAGGATCTTCCGTGGAAGGAACTCGGCGTCGACATCGTTGTCGAGTCCACTGGCTTCTTCACCGATCGCGACAAGGCTGCTGCTCATCTTGAAGCCGGCGCTCCCTACGTCATTATTTCCGCTCCGGCTACCAACGCCGATGCCACCTTCGTGGTTGGCGTGAACGACGACACCTTCGACCCGGCCAAGCACAAGGTTGTGTCCAATGCCTCGTGCACGACCAACTGTTTCGTTCCGATGATCAAGGTTCTCGACGATGCCTTCGGCGTCGAAAAGGGCCTCATGACGACGGTGCACGCCTACACCGGCGATCAGAACCTCGTCGATGGCCCGCATAGCGACACGCGACGTGCGCGCGCTGCAGCCGCGAACATCACGCCCTCATCAACCGGCGCCGCTCGCGCCACTGGCCTCGTGCTCGAAGCCATGAAGGGCAAGCTCGACGGCACCGCACTTCGCGTGCCGGTTCCCGACGGCTCCATCACCGACTTTGTTGGTGTGCTCAAGCGTGACGTCACCGTCGATGAGATCAACGCAGCGTTTAAAGCGGCCGCAACTTCCGGTCCGCTTTCCAAGGTGCTCGTGTTCACCGATGAAGAAATCGTGTCGTCCGACATCGTGGGTGAGCCCGCATCGTGCACATTTGACTCCAAGCTCACCATGGCCATGGGCAACCTCGTAAAGGTGCTCGGCTGGTACGACAACGAGTGGGGTTACTCCAACCGCCTGGTCGACCTCGTGCAGGTCATGGCCAAAGCGGCGAAGTAGTCCCGCCTGATGAGCGTTCCTTCGCTGGAGGATCTCGGCGACGTCAGTGGTCGCCGAGTCCTTCTCCGCGCTGATTTCAATGTGCCGATCGCCAATGGTGAAATCGTCGACGACTTCCGCATTCGTGCTGCACTTCCCACGATCGAGTATCTGACCTCTCGCGGTGCAACTGTCACTGCGTGCACGCATCTCGGTCGTCCCAAGGGTGCTCCCGATCCGAAGTATTCGGTGGAACCTGTTCGTCGACGTCTCGCTGAACTCGCACCAGGTGTCGAACTTCTTGACAACCTTCGATTCAATCCAGGCGAGACCGCCAATGATGCTGCGTTCGTGCAGGAACTCATCGCTGGTCAAGACCTCTACGTGAACGACGCGTTTGGTGCCTCGCACCGAGCTCACGCGTCAATCGTTGGACCTCCGCAGTTTCTTCCCTCTGCTGCAGGCCGTCTTCTTCAGCGTGAAGTCGAAGTTCTGTTGCCGTTGCGTTCTGACCCGAAGCGTCCGTTCGTGGTCATCCTTGGTGGCTCGAAAGTTTCCGACAAACTCGGCGTGATCGACGCGTTGTCCGAAGTTGCCGACGCGCTCATCATCGGTGGCGGGATGTGTTTCACATTCCTCGCCGCACAGGGTCATCACGTTGGCGATTCGTTGCTTGAGGCCGACCAGATCGAAACCTGCAAGCGATTCCTCGACTCCGATGTCACGATTCACATTCCGCACGATGTGACCGCGCTCGGCCCCGATGGCGAAATCATGAACCCCGAAGCTGGGGGAGAGGTTCGCCAACTCGGTGCCGATGTTCCCGACGGTTGGAAGGGTCTCGACATTGGCCCTGGCACCGCATCGGAATTTGCCGACATCATTGCTGAAGCAAAGACGATCTTCTGGAACGGCCCTATGGGTGTGTTCGAAGATCCGCGCTTTGCTGCCGGTACTCGCGTAATCGCCGAAGCAATGGCCGAAGCCCGTGGCTTCACCGTTGTTGGTGGCGGCGACTCCGCTGCAGCACTCGACGCGTTCGGTCTCGCCAACGAGGTCGATCACGTCTCAACCGGTGGAGGTGCGTCACTCGAATTGCTTGAGAACGGCGACCTCCCCGGACTCGAAGCCCTACGAGGAGCATCAAATGCCTGACCGCAAACCACTCATCTCCGGTAACTGGAAGATGAACCTCAATCACTTCGAGGCAACAGCAACGCTCGACAAGTTGCGCTATCTCCTTTCGAAGGATGACTACCAAGCAGTCGATGTGTCGGTGCACCCGCCGTTCACCGACATTCGTACCGTGCAGACATTCCTTGAAAGCGAAAAGGTTCCGATCGCTCTTGGTGCGCAGAACTGCCACTGGGAAACCAATGGCGCCTACACCGGTGAAGTTGCTCCGGGAATGCTCTTCAAGCTCAACGTGTCCTACGTAATTGTCGGACACAGCGAACGACGCGAGATCTTCGGCGAAGACGACATCATCGTTGCTCGCAAGGTCAAGTCTGTCTTTGAAAACGGCATGACCCCCATCCTGTGCTGTGGTGAAACGCTTGAAGAACGTGAAGGTGAAGCCACCCGCGGAAAAGTCACTGGTCAGATCCACGCCGGTATCGAAGCCCTCAAGCCCGAGCAGGTGGCCTCAATGGTCCTTGCCTACGAACCAATCTGGGCCATCGGCACAGGCCGCACCGCAAGCGCTGAAGATGCACAGCAGGTCTGCAGTTGGATCCGAGCCAAGGTGAAGGACATGAAGGGTGCCGATGCGGCCAAGGCCGTTCGCATTCAGTACGGAGGCTCGGTCAAGGCGGGAAATGCTGCCGAACTCATGGGTCAGCCCGACATCGATGGGGCACTTGTTGGTGGAGCGGCCCTCGATCCCGAGGAATTCGCCCGAATCGTCCAGTTCCGACTGTCCTGATATCGTTCACGCCGTGCTGATCGCTGTCCTTATCGTCCAGGTGCTCTCCGCCCTCACCCTTGTCTTCCTCGTCCTGCTGCATAGCGGTCGGGGTGGTGGCCTTTCCGACATGTTCGGTGGCGGCTTGGGCGCGTCAGCTGCAGGTTCAACTGTCGTCGAGAAAAATCTCGATCGCATCACCGTGGTTGCGGCCGTCATTTTCATGTTTGCGTCGGTCGCACTCGCACTCCTGCTCGACAAGTAGGTCACCATGGGTCGATCCGACCCTGCAGCACTTTCACTCCGCGACGTCACGCTTGTTCGTGAAGGTCGAGCGATCCTGGACAACGTCTCCTGGAATGTGGGTGCTGACGAGCGTTGGGTCGTGCTCGGGCGGAATGGTTGCGGGAAATCCACGTTGATGAAGATTGCGTCGCTGTATTTGCACCCATCCTCGGGCGATGTCGAAGTGCTGGGCGAGAAACTCGGACGTACCGATGTTCGGTCACTGCGAAAGCGCATTGGCGTTGCCAGTTCTGGAATGGCCGACCAACTTCGATCCGACCTGGTTGCGACAGATGTCGTCATGACGGCAAAGAACGCAGCGCTCGAACCCTGGTGGCATACCTACGATGAGGCTGACCATCAGCGAGCGCTCGACTGTCTCGAGCGAATGGAAATTGGCCGCTTGGCCGATCGCAGTTTCGCCACCTTGTCGTCGGGCGAAAAGCAGCGGGTGCTACTGGCCCGAACCTTGATGCCCCAGCCCGGTCTTCTTCTTCTCGATGAGCCCACTGCAGGGCTCGACCTCGCTGGACGCGAGGACCTCGTGCGCACCCTGGGTATTCTCGCTACTGGAGTCGACACCCCAGCAACAGTGCTCGTCACCCATCACGTCGAAGAAATTCCGGAAGGGTTCACAAATATCTTGATGCTTCGCGAAGGCCAGGTGCTCACTGCCGGCCCGCTTGACGATGTGCTGACCGAATCAAATCTGTCCGAATGCTTCGAGATGCCGCTTGGTCTCGAACGGCGACATGGTCGATGGTGGGCCTGGGGGCTTGACGCATGAACCCGGCGTTGGGTCTTGTTGCAGTGTTCTTTTTGATCATCGCCAATGGGTTCTTCGTCGCGGCCGAATTCGCGCTCGTTGCTGTCGATCGGGCGAAGGTGGAAAACGATGTCGAGTCGGGCCGACGTCGCGCGCGACTTGCCAAGGGCCTTCTTGCGCACCTGTCGTTTCATCTCTCCGGCGCACAACTCGGAATCACGGTGACATCACTGCTCATCGGTTTTTTGGCTGAGCCCGCAATCGCAGAGCTCCTGCACCCTGCGCTTGAGCCATTGCTGGGTCCGACTGCGATGATCGGTGTTTCGTTAGTCATTGCAATCTTTCTCGCAACAGTCGTGCAGATGATTGTCGGCGAATTGGTGCCAAAGGGTCTGGCCATTGCTCGACCCGAAACGACGGTGTACTACCTCGGTCCGCTTGTACGGATGTACGGAATCATTTTTGGTCCGCTCATCCGCATGCTGAACGGAGCGGCGAACCGTACCGTTCGCATGCTCGGCGTTGAGCCAACCGAAGAGCTTTCGCATGTTCGAACGCTTTCGGAAATGCAGATTCTTGTGAGTGCATCAAGTCGTGGGGGAGTCCTCGATGACTCGGCATCGCAATTGCTCACACGATCGATTCGATTTGAAGGCAAGAGCGCCGAAGATGTTCTCGTTCCACGCACGGCAGTTACGGCTCTTCGAAGCTCTGACACGGTTGATGCGCTGGTCGAGGCTTCTGTCTCCACGGGACACTCGCGTTTCCTCGTTTACGGTGAGGATCTCGACGACATCGTCGGAACCGTTCACGTGCGAGCAGTTCACGCGGTGCCTCGCGAGCAGCGTTCCACCACATTGGTGTCGTCGTTGATGCGCCCCATGCTGGAGTTGCCCGAGAGTCGCGATCTTGCCGACGTGCTTAGAGATCTGCGTCGGGCCCAAACCCATCTTGCGGTGGTGGTCGACGAATACGGCGGCACTGCAGGGATCATCACGCTCGAAGACATTCTCGAAGAAATCGTTGGCGAAATCGGTGACGAACACGACCGTCGCATGCCTTCGATGGTTGTTCCAGGCCGGCGAAATGAATGGTCGTTACCGGGCGGGCTCCATCCCGATGAAGTGGCTGACCAAGTCGGATGCGTGATCCCTGAAGGCGAGTACGAAACCTTCGCCGGATTCCTTCTCGATCAACTCGGACATCTGCCTAACGTCGGCGAGAAGGTGCTGTGGGACGGCTGGAGCTTCGAGATCGCTGAGATGGACCGTCGGCGCATCTCTCTCGTCACCGTTCGGGTGGAGATACCCGATGCTTCCGGCGGCACTTCCGGCACTCCTTCGAAGAACCGCAAGAGAGGAGAAGACTGATATGTGGCCGTTCCTCCTCATCATCGTTCTCCTCGCAGTAAACGGTTTCTTCGTTGCGCTTGAGTTCGCGCTCGTGGGTTCTCGTCGCAGCCGACTCGAGCCGCTCGCGGACGCGGGTGATCGCTCTGCGATTCGCGCACTTGCTGCAATGAAGGAGTTGAGCATTCAACTCGCAGGAGCACAGTTGGGCATCACCGTTGCGTCACTGCTGCTCGGTCTAATTGGTGAACCCGCATTCGCTCACTTCATCGAGTCTGTTGCTCATCACGTGTCGTGGATTCCTCAAGGATGGATTCGTCCAATTTCTTCGGTGATCGGCCTCCTCGTGATCGTGTTTGCCCACATGGTTTTGGGGGAGATGGTCCCGAAGAATTTGACCCTCACACATCCTGAATCGGTGCTCAAGATCGTGAGCGGGCCAAATCGTCTCTACCTGTTGTTCGCCCGTCCTCTCGTTATCGTCCTCAATTGGTTTGGAAACGTGGGCGTTCGAATGTTTGGCGTCGAGCCGAAAGACGAACTTTCCGACACACATTCGGCGCAAGAACTCGCGGTTCTGGTTTCGGTCTCTCACGAAGAAGGAGCGATACCGGATTTCTCGGCGGAGCTTCTCTCCGGAGTCTTGGATTTCGGTCAGCGAACGGTCGCTTCGGTCATGGTTGCGCGCGAATCGGTTGCCGCTGTATCAATCGAAGCCACGCCTCGTGAACTTGAAGAAGCAGTTCGCGAACTCGGCCATACGCGCCTGCTGGTCGTGGGCGACGGTGGGATCGACGATGTACGAGGGTTCCTCCACGCAAAGGACTTACTCACTGTTCCTGATTCAGAGATCGACAATCCGGTTCCATCACGGTTGGTGCGTCCGACGCTCGAAACCGATTGCGAGAAGCGGCTTGAAGATCTCTTGAAAAAGATGCAGTCGACACGGGTGCACTTCGCGACCGTTTACAACGACGACGAATCAACCGCCGGGATCGTCACTCTCGATGATCTTCTTGAAGAACTGCTGAGCGACCTGACCGAAGAGGATTAGGCGCCAGTGGCGTGGTAGCCGCCATCGACGTGCACGATCTCCGCAGTTGTCTGCGGGAACCAATCTGACAGCAGCACGACGCAGGCCTTCGCTACCGCGCTGGAATCGCGAACATCCCAGCCCAAGGGGGCGCGTTCATCCCATACGTCTTCAAACTTTGAAAAGCCGGGAATCGAACGCGCTGCGATGGTCTTGATGGGACCGGCCGCAACGAGATTGACACGAATCTGCTGTGGGCCCAGATAGCGGGCGAGATAGCGCGATGTGGATTCAAGCGCTGACTTGGCAACACCCATCCAGTCGTACGAGGGCCAAGACACGGTGTTATCGAAATCGAGACCAACAATGGAGCCGCCCTCGGTCATGAGGGGAGCGACAACATCGGC
>CAIKHC010000263.1 GCA_903827085.1 uncultured Candidatus Nemicrothrix sp.
GTCGATGCGACGCGAGCCTTGATTGACCCGTCGAGCGGAAACCCGACGACGTGAAAAAGAAAGAACACGAATACGGTGATGCCGGCAACGGCGATTGCGTAGTTCGGCACGAGAAATGCCAGAACGACATACGCAGCGATTGCGATCATGACGATTGACTCAGTGTTGGTTGCCGGTGTGATTCCGATGAGCAAGCCGGCGATTGCTACCCCAACCAAGGTTCCGGCCACTCGGAGTGTCACCTTCTCAACCGTTCCGTCTCGATCGGGGCGTGAGATCCACGCCACGGTCATAGGTATCCAATACGAGTGGGGGAACGTCAAGACCTCTTCCAGCATCGTGGCGATCATCATGACAATGGCGAGACGTAGTGAGTGGATGACGAAGGGGTCGTCCCAGTGAAGGTGCACTTTCGAACGTGTCCATAGAGATTCCGATGGCAGCTCATTGCCCGGGTCTGGCAGACGTCGCAGCGCAGCGCGCACGCCAAATTCAACGAGCACCGAAGCGATCATGATGCTTGCGCCAAGCAACATCAGCAGAGCGTTGGTTCTCCAGTGAAGGAGATCAATGGGCGAACCCGAGAATATTGTGAAGACGACAAGTCCAAGTACACCTGCTGTCATCGAGGCAACGCCCGCCACGCCGGCGAGGCCACAGGCCAAACCAGCGACTCCACCGATTACGACATGAAGAACCTGGTTGTCAGAAACGAGACCGCCGATTGCAGTTCCGATCGTGACCGCCAACGCCGCACCGGCCATCGAGGTGATTCGTCGCCGAAGCGATACCCCACGATCAGCGATGGCTGTGAAGAGAAGTCCGATGCCGATTGGCAGCAATGCACGCTTGTCGTGATGGTCAAATGTGTAACTAAGTGCGGCAAGGATCACCAACGCAGAGCGAATCGGACGAAGGTGCTCGAACGCAGAGATGTCAGTTGCGATTGCAGTGCGAAACGATCGGCGAATGATGCTCACTCGAGAATCGTAGGGGAGTAGCCGGCGGTTCTCGATCGTCATACGAAATGACCGACGTTGACAATGCAGAAGGGACCGCCGCGAAGGACGGTCCCTCTCTACGTTTTTTCGAGTGGGCGATACTGGACTCGAACCAGCGACCCCTGCCGTGTGAAGGCAGTGCTCTAGCCAACTGAGCTAATCGCCCTGAGGCGGGTGATGGTAGCCGAACCGGATCAGCGCTCCATATCCCGGCGCGAGTCCTTTGAGCCTCTGTCGGCGTTCTAAGGTCTCCATGTTCTGCACCATCAGGTGCGTCCAACTTCGACTTAGTGGAGATCCAATGCCGATTCCTGCCGACGAGTTCCCGCTGCACCAAGCCCCGTATTCGCTTGCTCACGCTGCATCGAGCGATCGCAATTTCTACGATCGTTCGTATTGGAACGCACATGATCGCTCCGGCGAAGTCTTTCTCATCACAGGTCTTGGTCAGTACCCGAATCTTGGTGTTACTGATGCGTTTGCGTGCATCCGTCGCGGCGATCTCCAGCACACGATCCGCATGTCCGACGTTCTGGGTGCTGATCGCATGAATCAGCAAGTGGGTCCGTACCGCATCGAAGTGATCGACCCTCTGAACGAACTCCGCATTACGTGTGCGGGCAAGGAGCAGGAATTCGAACTCGACCTGCACTGGCGTGGATCGTTCCCAGCGGTTGACGAATCTCCGCATGTTTCGCGCAACGGCGCCAAGATCATTCTCGACGCGCAGCGTTTCGCTCAGGTTGGGACCTGGGAGGGGTTTATTCGGGTGAAGGGTGAAGAGATCCTCGTTGATCCTGCGACGTGGGTCGGCACTCGCGATCGTTCATGGGGTATTCGCCCCGTAGGCGAGCCGGAACCGGCGGGTCGTTGGGTGGCGGAACCCGAGGTTGATGGTGGCTTCTACTGGATTTACGTCCCGCTCCGTTTCGACGATTTCGCTCTGGTCTTCATTGCTCAGGAAAATGGTGATGGTCTTCGCACGCTGAACGATGCGTTGCGCATATGGCCTGATGGTCGCGTCGAGCCCTTGGGGTACCCGAAGTACGACATCAACTATCGATCAGGCACACGCATCCCAGAGTCAGCGACAATCACTGCTCAGGCAGCCGATGGTTCACCTCTGGTGGTCGAGGTTGAATGCCTTGGGCACGTCGCGTTGTCAGCCGGATGTGGTTACGGGCCGGACCCACAATGGACCCACGGCGTATGGCGCGGACGCGACTGGATCGAAACGGCAACCTACGACCTCACCGATCAGTCCGACCCCGGAATCCTGATCGCTACGCAGTACAGCATCCTTGATCACGTGGGAAAGGCAACACTGGACGGCAAGTTCGGTTACGGACTGTTCGAACACGCCTGCGCAGGACGTCACACACCATCAGGATTCGCTAACGGCGGGTCGATGGCTCCCTGAGTCAGCAAC
>CAIKHC010000264.1 GCA_903827085.1 uncultured Candidatus Nemicrothrix sp.
AATGACGGCACAGACACCGATGAAGACGTAGCGACCCGAAGCGTTGGTCTCACTTCCCGCATCGGTGACCGCGTTTGATTCTGTTGCCATCCGAGCGACTGCGGTGGTTGACGAACCACTCGCGGCGGCGACTGCAGTTGTTGACGTGCTCGCCGAGGTGCTGTTGGTGGGCACCACAATCTTTGGCGCGGGCTGGGTCGCTTCTGATTTCTCGCCGCCGTCAGCTTGAATCCACGCGATTTCGGTGTTGTTCGTGCAGGTTTGGATGGTGGGAAGCGTGACGGTCTCACCGGCCCGTTGGGCGAGCACGAGACTGAAGTCGAAGTCGGCAGACGAGTTTGCCGGCATTGAGCCACCAGTCCACGAGATTTCTGTGGCCGACACGGTGGAAGTCCATGCCCCCGAATTGGTGCCGGTGACAGCAGTTGCTCCGCTCGGTAGCGCCACCCGAACGCCAGTGACGGGGTTGCCGTTGCAACCGTGTTCAATCGAAACGGTGATTGCGGTGCGTCCGGCCTGTTCAGCTTTTGCACTGGCATCGGCGTGGGCAAATGCAGGGCCCGCTAACGCCACCAGCGCGGTAAGCGATGCAGCGGAAGCGATGAGAAAGCGACGGGGGAGGGCCATGTGCATCCTTGACTGTGGTTAGCGACGGACGGGAACTTCGAATGAGGTGCGTTGTTCAGTGAAGTCGCCGGTTCGAACTGCGATCGTGATTGTCCATGTGCCAGGAATCGAGAGTTCGTTTCCTTGAATCACAAACACTCCGGGCTCTGAGGCTGGCACCTGCCGGGTGATGGGCTCAAGTCCGGCCGAGGGTTGGGAGAATTCGATGCTCATGCTGTTGGCCACATTGATCGGTTGGCCAGTCCCATCGGTGTAGCGGACTGCAACGGTATTTGGCCCGACAATGGCCGGATCAACAGAAAGTTGGACGTTGCCGGTGTCGACCCGTTGGGTGATGTCGACTCGGTCCGCCTTCGCTACGACTGCTGTTCGAGCTGGGGGAACGTTGACAACAATCGCGGTGAGCGCAACCACGGCAACGAGCAGTACCGCTTCGGCTCGGATCGTGCGGAGAAGAGTTGCCCAACGAACCGCTAATTCATCGGTGTTCTCGGTTGGACTGGTGAGCGAGGGTACGAGCGTGCGTCGATTCCATGCAGCGATGAGCACGACGATGAGGGTGAGGCCGATTTTGGCCAGAACGAGTTGACCCCAAGTAGTGGTGAGGATCGAGTTCAAACTCGCGCCGGAGCCGGTGATGGTGAGAGTTAGACCGGCGAGGGTGAGTGCAATGACTGACCAAAAAGCCATACGTGAAAATCGACCGATGATCCCGGCGGTGGTGCGAACCGTTTCAGGGGTGCGCACCGAAAGCACCATCACCAAACCGACGAGTCCGCCAAGCCAGAGCGCAGCCGCAGTGGCATGGATGGCATCGGCAGCCAGGGAGATGGCTGTGGGGGAGAGTTCGGTGGCGTGACCCCACACAGCGAACGAGACGGTGACAGCAAGACCGCCATAGAGGGCGAGTGACTGCGACACCACCTTCTTGGGGATATCGGTCGAAAGGTGGACGGCGGCCAAGCCAATCATCAACAACGCGAGCGACCAACCAAGGTTTTGATTGAGAACATCACGAAGCACGGTGGAGTCAGTGACGGCGCCGGCGCCTTTGCCTGTGAGAAGCGCGGCCTGGCTCATCACGATGCCGATCGCGCTGAGCAAAGCAAGAATCGAGCCAATGCGAACAAACGGCACAATCCGCCAGCGATCCTCGGCGTGATCGTGGATGAAAGCCAAGAAAAACGCGACACCGGCAGCGACGAGCGCAGCGAGGTACATGATGAAGCGAGAAATGCCGCCGATGATTTCCCAAAGTCGATCACCGCTTGAACTCGGTTGTGCGCTTCGGTCAAGTGCTCCGGCGCCCACAGCAAAGAGAAGCGAACCGCTTACCGGGTGACCATCGGCCGAAAGAACCCGATACGTCGCGACGTACGTGCCGTCGGACAATGTCTCACTGATTGGTGCAACCAGTGTCCGACCGCCGACAACTTCACTGTTTCCGACATCGACAGTCTTGCCGTCGGCATCAAGAACACTGAGTCCGCCCGAAATCGTCGTCACTGCTTCGCTGAAGGTGATTCGGATCTCGCTCGGCGAGGTGAGAACTGATTGCCCGTCGGCGGGGGAAGAGCTTTCCAGCGTGGCGTGAGCCGACGCGGCGGTCGTACCGAGAGCGAGAACTCCCACCAGAATCGCGAGTGCGGCGACGAGTTGTCGGGCAATACGGGACATGTGTTCTCGTTTTCCGCGGGTTGGGCAAGACTGTGGGAGTGACCAATCGTATTCCCATCCCTGAAGCATCCCGGCGCGGTCATCGCAATGTCTGAGCGCGAGTCAGCGATTGCTGTCGAAGGGCACAACCTGACACTCGCGTATGGGCGCCACTCCGTCCTGCGCGACGCGTCGTTCGCGTTGCCGACCGGTGCGGTCACTTCGTTAGTTGGTCCCAACGGTGCTGGAAAATCCAGTTTGTTGAACGCGATTGTGGGTTTGTTGCCGGTGGAGTCAGGAACGCTCACGGTCGCGGGTGGAGTACCAACCGACATGCGCCGCCGTGTTGCGTACGTGATGCAATCGGCAAAGGTCAATGATCAGTTACCAGTCACGGTTCGTGAAGTTGTCTCGATGGGTCGATTCGCAACTCGCGGCGCCTTTGGTCGGATGACAGATGATGATCGTCGCATTGTTGATGAGGCAATGGATCGCCTTGAGTTAGGCGACCTCACTCGCCGTCATCTTCACGAACTTTCCGGTGGGCAACGTCAACGTGTGTTTGTTGCTCAGGGTCTGGCGCAAGGAGGCGACATTCTCCTCCTCGACGAACCGGTTACCGGACTCGACGTCGTAAGTCGTCAACACATTCTCGATGTCGTCGACCAAGAGCGAGACGCAGGTCGCACCATCGTCATGACGACGCACGACCTGGCCGAAGCAGCCGAGACCGACCACGTGGTGTTGTTGGCTGGTCGCGTTGTTGCGAGTGGTACCGCTGACGAAGTCCTCACTGCAGCAAATCTCGCCGA
Source organism: uncultured Candidatus Nemicrothrix sp. (assembly GCA_903827085.1). Taxonomy (GTDB): domain Bacteria; phylum Actinomycetota; class Acidimicrobiia; order Acidimicrobiales; family Acidimicrobilacustridaceae; genus Acidimicrobilacustris; species Acidimicrobilacustris europaeus. The sequence goes on from CAIKHC010000264.1 coordinate 3,096, forward strand.
GGCCTACGGCGGGCGCTTGTTGCGTTTGGCCGATGGAATCGTGCTTATTGACGACCCGCATCAT
>CAIKHC010000265.1 GCA_903827085.1 uncultured Candidatus Nemicrothrix sp.
CCGAGGCAACGTAGCCATTTGCGCGCGACTCTCAACCTGAAACACACCGACGGAATCGGCAATGCACAACATGTCGTACACAGCGTCGTCTTGCGGCACCTCGGCGATGTCAATGCTCAAGCCATACGTTGCAGCTACCGCATCGACGGTGTTGTGCAACGCGGTGAGCATGCCGAGACCGAGGAGGTCGAACTTCACCAAACCCGCTGCGGCGCAATCGTCCTTATCCCATTGCAAAACGCTTCGGTTTTCGCGACGAGCCCATTCGACCGGACACACCTCGATAATGGGACGATCGCAAAGCACCATGCCGCCGGAATGAATGCCGAGATGGCGCGGTGCATGTTCGATCTGTGCGGCCAACTCGACGACAGCTTGCGGAATAGCGTCGGAATCGGATTCAGGCGTAACCGCGTTGGCGTTGTCTTCAAGTTGGGTGATGAGCGAACCCCAACGATCGACATTTTTGGCCCATGCATCGGCCTGACCCGGGGCATACCCAAGCGCACTGGCCATATCGCGCACTGCCGAACGCGGCCGATAGGTGATGACATTGGCCACCTGTGCGGCGTAGTGACGGCCATGACGTTGGTAGACGTACTGAATAACTTCTTCACGCCGACCAGATTCGATGTCGATATCGATATCGGGCGGACCATCGCGCTCGGGCGAAAGAAACCGTTCGAACAACAAACCCAACTCGATGGCGTCGGCTTTGGTGACACCCAACGCGAAACACACCGCGGAGTTGGCAGCCGACCCGCGACCTTGGCAGTAGATGTCGTTGCGACGACAAAAATCGACAAGGTCGTGAACGATCAGGAAGTAACCGGGGAATCCGAGTTGTTCAATGATGGAAAGTTCGTGATCGATCTGCGCCCATGCGCCGCCAACCCGTTCACGATGGCGAGGCCCATAGCGACGTTCGGCGCCGCGTTCGGTCAGACGCCGTAGGTACCCCATTTCATCGAGCCCATCGGGACACGGAAATGGTGGAAGGTTGGGCGCCACGAGTTTCAAATCGAACGCGCAGGCTTGGCCCAACTCCCCCGCTCGTTCCACCACGCCGGGATAACGGGCGAACCTTCGGGCTTGTTCGAAACCTGACCGAAGATGCGCACCAGCACCTGCCGGCAGCCAACCATCGATTTCGTCGAGACTGCGACGAGAGCGCACAGCCGCTAACGCGGTTGCGAGTGGACGTTCTGCTGGCGTTGCATAATGCGCGTTGGTCGTTGCAACAAGATCGACATCGCCGCGTAGCGCGATCTGCATCAACGCGTCGTTACGAACTGAATCAAGCGGATGGCCGTGATCCCATAACTCGACCGCGAGGTTGTCGCGACCAAAGGTGTTGACGAGCAACGCGAGCTGGTCGGCCGCTGCCGCGGGACCGTGATGTTCGAGCGCGGAAGCAACGGCACCTTTACGGCACCCCGTGAGCACCAACCAATGGCTGCGATCGGCCGCCGGTGCCGCCGTGCCACCAAGCGCGCACAGTTCGGCCAGCGACGCGCGCGGCGCGCCCTTCTCGCCACGCAGTTGCGCTTCGCTCAGCGCACGCGCCAACAGCGCATAGCCGCGAGGATTGCGAGCAAGGACGATGAGATGCGATTCGCCCGCGGCAGCGCCTGGGTCGGGGTCGGCCGCTGGTGGCGCCGTGCGCCCCAACGTGAGTTCGGCCCCGAAGATGGTGGGCAATCCGACAGCACGTGCCGCCTCGGCGAAACGAACAACGCCGTAGAACCCGTTGTGGTCGGTGAGGGCGAGCGCGCTGAGCTCCAGCCGCATCGCCTCGGCGGCCAGCGCTTCAGGAGTACTGGCACCGTCGAGGAAACTGAACTGGGAATGGCAATGCAGTTCTGCATAGGACTCCGACCCCATGGGCCCACCGTATCGAACATGTGTTCGATACGGCAAGTGCCCCTGTCCTTCCCCTGTCCCCAGTTCTACGATCACCCGACCAGATGGCGGGGGGCCATCGACATACAGGGGGTGCAACCAATGTCCGAGACCGAACTCGACGCATTGCGTCAGGAAATCGCTCAGTTGCGCGACGAACTCCA
>CAIKHC010000266.1 GCA_903827085.1 uncultured Candidatus Nemicrothrix sp.
CCACGCATCGGCTCCTGTCACGCAGGACGCCATCAATCTGGAGGAAACGTGACTGAGACCGGCCCCGCCCACACCCTGCCGCAACTGACTGCTCTTCACGAGGCCACCGCCCGACTCACTGGCGAAGGCGCTCCGTTCGAGGTCGTTCAAGAAGATGTACGCGGCGAGACCATGGGGGTTCTGCGCAATCGGGCACGCTCCCTGCGCGAGATTCTCGTCAATTCCTTCGAGTTCGGCGATCGGGAGTCCATGATTTTCAGCGACGGTCGCCGCGTCACCTTCGCTGGCTTTGAAAAAGATGTCGCATCAGTCGCTGCATGGCTACAGCGTGAACATGGAATTGACCACGGAGACCGGGTTGCTCTGTGCGGCGCAAATTCCTATGGCTGGATCGTGTCCTTCTGGGCCTGCCTTTCCATGGGCGCAATCACCACTGCCATGAACGGCTGGTGGACCGAATCAGAGATGCAGCACGCGATCGATCTCACAGAACCCAAGTTGCTGTTGTTTGACGCAAAGCGCGCCGAGCGACTTTCGAGCGACGTCTCAATCCCCCGCTTCGATCTCGACGAAGACCTTGAGATGATGTTGGCGTACGCACCCGATGCATCACTGCCCGCCAACCACATCGATGAAGACGATGCCGCCATCCTCATCTTCACGAGTGGCACAACTGGTCGTCCAAAAGCAGCGGTGCTTTCACACCGAAGCGTCGTTCACTACACAACGCTGCAGAATTTCCTTGGCGCGCGCGGCATGGTCATGGCTGGTCGGGGACCATCTGAAGGTCCGCCCCCCATTCGCCTCGTGGTGTTCCCGCTGTTCCACGTTTCTGGTCTCGGGGCAACCGTCAATGGCCTCCACACCGGTTCGACCGGGGCTTGGTTCCTCACCCGATTCGAAGCTGACGATGTCATTGATTTCATTATCGACAACAAGGTCAACATCATCGGCGGCACCGGCACACACATCCTCCGGTTGCTCGATAGCCCCCGATGCGCTGAGATCCCACCGCAACAGGTGATGTCGGTCGGCATGGGTGGCTCAGCAACCACTCCGGAAATCATGCGTCGCCTCGCTAATCGCTTTCCGCACCTCGACCACACCATGTCCACCGGTTACGGCTCGACCGAAACCGGTTCGCTCGTTTCGTTCGCTCCAAATTGGATGCTCGAGGCCTCACCGGAATGCATCGGCCCGGCAATTCCCACCTGCGAGGTGAAGATCACCGACGACGAGGGCAATGAGCTCCCCGAAGGTGGCGAAGGAAATATCTGCGTTCGTAGCCCGCTGCTCATGAATGAGTACTGGCGTCATCCGGCGGCAGATGCCGAGGCGTTCTTTCCCGGCCGCTGGTTCAATACCGGCGATTTCGGTCGCATCGAGGGTGGCTGCATCTATATCGCATCGCGCAAACGCGACCTCATCATCCGCGGTGGCGAAAACATCTATCCGTTTGAAATCGAAAACTGCATCGAGGAAATGGCCGGCGTTATCGAGACTGCAGTGATCGGCGTCGATCACGACATCCTCGGCCAAGAGGTCAAAGCAATCATCGTCATCGCTCCCGACACCAACATCACCGATCTCGATGTGCACGAGCACTGCAAGAAATCACTTTCGGCCTACAAAATTCCGGCCTATGTCGAGCTTCGTTCCGAACGTCTTCCCCGAAATCCCAGCGGCAAAATCCTCAAACATGTTCTTGCCGATGGCAGCGAAGCTGGTTTCGTCGAGGAATAAGAGTTAGTTGTCGCTTCCGTCGAGTTCGACAACCCATTTGCCGAGCGCGTCCCACAGGTCAGTTCGATTCTTCGAAATCGAGTGATTATGACCAGCCCCGGCGAGCACGAACGTCTCTACCGATGAGGCTGCAGTCAACAACGCAACAACCTCCTTGATGTCGCCAGCGATGTCGTTCTCGCCTAGACCGATAAATACAGGAACTTCAATCGACGCCAAAGCGGCATTCGACGAACCTGGAACCATCGAAGCCAGACCACAAAGTGCCAGCAACGGACCCGAGGCAGAAGCAAGTAACTGGCGAGCCGCGGAAAGCGTTCCGGGATTCAACATGTCCGAACTCGTCGATGATCCTGGAACTAGTGCAGTCCCA
>CAIKHC010000267.1 GCA_903827085.1 uncultured Candidatus Nemicrothrix sp.
ACCATTCGCGTTTCGGCCAGCGATTGTGTCGCTCAGTTGGCAGTGACCTTCAGGTCAAACCACGCAACTGAGAGCGGGGTAAGTGCGTGGATAATCGAGTCGCTCTGCACCTCGCTCAAAGCGGGAGGAGCGAACGTGGCGAGTCGTTGGGTTCCTCCGCTCGGCGCCCCAGTTTGGGGGAGCCGTCCAATCGGTAGGTGCGCAGCGGCAGATGTGCCATCTGCGTCGGCAAAGATTCGCACGTCGGTGGCCGGTCGGTTGAGGGCGATCGGCGACTCTGTGCATCCAATGAGAGTCGTTGCGGCAAGGGTGAGGTCGATCTTGACTGTTGCGGCTGAATCACCGCAGCGGAAGAGCTCGTTGTCAATGAGGACGCGGTCAATCTTTTTGGCCGACGCTTCGATGTTCAGCCGAGAGCCCGAAACGACAGTGAGCGGTTCAATGAACGGGCCCACATGTGGTGCCGATGGATCTGCCGAGTCGCCATCACCTGAGATCGCGAATCGGTAAAAACGCCGATTCGGGAATCGCTCGACAAGTTCAAGCGAGCGGGGACCGAGGTCAACGGCGTAGAGGACATCGGCGTCAAGACTGGGGGGATTCGCAAACGCTCCCCACGGATGGAGGATGTAGGGCCCGTCCTTGCCTATCGGGATGAGCACGACCGCTGGTTCCTGAACAGTCGACTCCACAAGTTCGACTTCTGCGGCGATTGCATCTCGGGCCGCAAGGTTGACATTTACCTTGTCGGGAAGCTCGATGGCCATTCCGATCGCCATGGCGGTAACGACGCCGGGAAGAAGGAGACGACGGCGGTTGGCCAAATCGACGAGGGCAACTCCGAGAAGCACCATCGTGGGGAGGAGGAGCGAAAGATAATAGTGCGGGCCATAGAAGTTGCGGCCGCCGATGATGAGGTAATTGCCGTAATAGAAGAAGTAGGCGAACGGCGTGAGGCATAACTGGACCACGACGAGCCAGAACACTGAACGCGAGATGGTCCAGAGGCGTGAGGCCCCCCAAAGTGCGACCGGAACTGAAACAACGCCTCCGACGATCCAGTGAGGGAAAGCACGGAGATTTACCCGTAACGCAAGCCAGGCCTCAGACACTCCAACGTTGACGAACTGTGAATGTTCGGCAATTGCACGGGGCCCGAACCCGAACGAGTCATTGCCACCGATCGTCCATAGAGCGAACGTAAATGGATCGCCGGTCGTGAACGAGTTGTAAACCAGCGCAGTGATGAGCAGTGGTGTGCTCGCGACATACACCCACATCATCGACCGAATCGCGATTCGAACGTTTGCTGAACGCAGAAGTGTCCACGCAAAGATCACGCCGCCAAGGATGATCCCCTCGAGAGGCCGGGTGCAGAGAAGCGCACCTTCGAAAAGTCCAGCGCCAATAAGCCACGGCCGGAATGGCTGACCCTCTGTCTGCCGATCAAGCCCGCGTGTGAGAACAGCTAATGACGCGGCAGCGAGCGATACCGCAAGCACATACGAGACGAACATTGCGCTCTGCACCATCACGAGTGGACTCAGGACGAAGCACGCAGCCGCAACGACCGCTATTCGGAGATCACGCAAAAGAGCGTTGGTCAATGCGTACACAGCAACAACAGCAGCCGCAGCAATTGCTGCCAACGCGAGGCGCATCGTTCCGAACAGAGCTTCGCTCAGCGCCATCAGCGCCGGAAGTGTCGGCTGTTGCACCAGTACGAGGCGGTCCTCGCCAACCCGGCCCGACATCCAAGGGCGGAATGCATCTCCATGCGCGGAATCGGAAAGCGTGACATCGCCCTGACCAAACATCTGAGCCTCGAGGACGTACACGGCCTCGTCATTGTTAAGTGAGAGATTCTGAAAGAAGAGGTGCCCAACGGAAAGCGAAACGCAAAATGCTGCTGTGGCTAGCAGTCCAACAATCAATAGCGCCGCCCTTTTTTGCACCTCAGAAGTGTATGGGGGCGGCTTGAGAGATATCGGTCATGGCGCTGGTAGATTCGGCTCGTGACTTCGTCTTCGTCGCAGGAAACTGCTCCCCGCAGCTATGCCATCCGCACCTATGGGTGTCAGATGAACGAGCACGATTCCGAACGTATCGCCGGGCTCCTCGAGGCCGATGGGCTGGTGCTGGCGGAGTCCGATGAAACCGCCGACGTGATGGTGTTCAACACCTGTTGCATTCGTGAGAACGCCGACAACAAGTTCTACGGACACCTCGGCCGATTCAAGAACATCAAAGAAGAACGCCCCGACATGGAAATCATCGTGAGCGGGTGCTTGGCGCAAAAAGATCGCGACGCCATCGCTGCTCGTGCCGGACATGTCGATGTGGTTGTTGGCACGCACAACGTGCACCGAGCCGTTGAGTTGTTGCACGAATCACGGCAGTCCGGACCAATCACCGAAATCTGGGACGAAGCGCTTGATGACGCCGCGACGTTCCCCTCAGCGCTCGCAGTGCGCCGTGAAGTCGATTGGTCCGCCTGGGTCACCATTCAGGTCGGTTGTGACAACACCTGTGCCTACTGCATCGTTCCTGCAGTTCGTGGTCGCGAGATCAGCCGCCCGTTCGGCGAGTTGCTCGCCGAGGTTGAGCGCCTGGCCAATGACGGCGTTCGGGAAATCACCCTGCTTGGACAAAACGTGAACTCTTACGGCCGAGATCTCACCAGCGCGCGCCGAGCACTTGATCCAGCTGCAGACGACGCCGATGTTGTTGGCAGCCAATGGCTTGGCGATCGCCGTGCCCGACCGCTCTTTGCCGATCTCCTCACTGCAGTAAGCAACATCGACGGCATTGATCGCGTGCGATTCACGAGCCCCCATCCCAAAGATCTCCGTGAAGACACAATTGCAGCAATGGCGTCGAACCCTTCGGTGTGCGCTCACCTGCATTTCCCATTGCAATCCGGCAGCGATCGGGTGCTCGCGCTGATGCATCGCGGCTACACCGCAGAGCGTTACCTCGAAAAACTCGTAGCCGCTCGTGCCGGAATCCCCGATCTTGCGGTCACGACCGACATCATCGTGGGTTACCCCGGCGAAACCGAAGAGGATTTCGAACGCACACTCGAAGTTGCTGCCGCTGCCGAATATGACTCCGCGTACACCTTCATCTTCTCTCCACGCGAAGGTACAGAAGCCGCCGACATGGTCGATCAGTTCTGCGACCCCATCGAAGTTGGCGATCGCTTCGAGCGATTGCGCGTCGTCGTCGAACG
>CAIKHC010000268.1 GCA_903827085.1 uncultured Candidatus Nemicrothrix sp.
ATTCCAAATTTCGCAAGGTTCGAGACGCTTGGGTGCTTGACGCCGGCCGGACCTTCAGCGAAGGCATTGAGAATGTTTTCGGTCACTTTTTGGAGTTTGCAGATTGGTGTAGTCGGAGGGCCAGTCGGACACGCGTCGAGGAGTCGTGGCGACCACCCGAACGTTGCTGCGGTGAACACGCCGGCGCCGCTGGGCACCGTGTACCAGGTTGAATCAGCGAACGACGCTTTGCCGCGACACGTGACGGGGGAGTGGGCAAGCACCTGGATATTTGCCGGTGTCGGTGCCCCCGGCGTTACTCGGTCGTATTCGTTGCCGACCATCTTCGACACGCGGTCACCATTTTTGAATTGGGATCCTTCAAACATCCACATCGACGCGTCGCCAACCACCCAATCGGCTTCGACGGGGTTGCATTCGTAATACGAACCCGTGAGGGAACTCTCGGGGTTTGCCGCAGGGCTCTCGCGGAACGAAGTAGTGACGCGCTCGTTGTCTTTGCCGTAGAGGGGGTCACGAGTTGCATCGCGGTAGTTGACCTCGAGTCGGGCCTCTCCCGTGGGGGAGTCTTCAAGACGAATCCGGCGGTAGACGTTGTTCGCTCCGAAGAATCCAATGTTGACGCCAGCGTCTCGAGCGGCTTCAAGGTTCTTGCGCATCTCGACCGTGTAGTACTCGTCATGTCCCGGGATGATGATGCCGCGGTGGTTCTTGGCCAATTCCCCGCGTTGATGGAGATCGATATTGGTCCAATAGGAAACGTCGTAACCGGCGCGCTCAACGAACGTGATGAACTCCCGTTCGCGACCAAGAAATTCGCCGCTGCCGTTTCCGGTGTAGGGACGATCAAAACTCACGACGTCAGCACGTCCGTTTGTTCCGGTATAGATGCTTGCACCGCCCCAGCCGTTATAGGCCTGCCAGGTCGTAACAGCGCTCTGCATTAAGAGATCGGATGTGCTCTTGTCGTCGCGAATGACGAGAGGCACGAATGTCTCGCCACCGTCGTCGCTCTCAAGTTTCAGGAGGTACTGGCCGGGAGGCCAGGTCACATCGGCGTTGATCGTTAATGAAGGCGCCCAAGGAGCGCTCCACGTCTTTGTTGCTGCGTTCTGCACAGCCTTTGGCTGATTGACTCCAGGTTGCGGTTCGCTCTTCCAGATCAACCGGGCGCCATTGCCGGCGTACCAGCCAATCCGATAGGCCGAAACTGTCCACGTCTTGGCTCGGGTTGAGACTTTCAAAACCGCGGATCCGCCAACATCAATGCTTGTCGTGTCGAGGAAGCCTTCAACCTTTGCCCACATCGCGCGATCGTCGGGAATCGTCCACTCGGTGGTGCCTGGCTTCGCGTTCTCTTCGGCAATCCAGCCCTTGACCCGGTACTGGGAGTACGGATCTTTCTTGTCCACCACAGGTGGTTTCGTCGTTGCTTCGGTGCTCGAACTCGATGTCTGCGACGAAGAGGACCGGCCCGCAGAAAATGCCGTTGCTCCTACTCCGATAGCGAGGATGACGATGCCAAGGACAATCAGCTTCGCTCTCGACAGTTCGGGCTCTTTGGCGTGTTTCACTGAATCGAAAGAGTAGGGGTCAGCCGCTGCGTTGTGGTGTCGCCACGAGGCGGATTAGTCGTCAGAATTGGCGACAAGGGTTTGGGCCCATCGGTAGTCGGCCTTACCCGCAGGCGACCGCTCGATCTTGTCGACCACGATGATGTCTTTTGGGAATTTGTAGCGAGCGATATGGCCATCGCAAGCAGCAAGCAGTTCGTCAGTGGTGGCCGATGAACCGTCCCTCAACTGCACGATGGCGACGACTTCGTTCCCCCAGCGTTCCGACGGACGGCCAGTGACGATGACGTCATAAATCGCCGGGTGGTGGGCGAGAGCGGCTTCGACTTCCTCAGCGAAAATCTTTTCACCACCGGAATTGATTGTGACCGAATCGCGGCCGTGAAGTTCCAAAACTCCGTCGGCGTTAATTCGGGCTCGATCTCCGGGGACTGAGTAGCGGACGCCGTCGATTGTTGGGAACGTGCGCTCGGTTTTTTCTGCATCGCCGAGATAGCCGAGTGGCACACGCCCGCATTGAGCCAACCAGCCAAGATCTTGGTGTCCGGGTTCAAGACGACGGTCGAGGTCGGCCGAGACGATTGCCATGCCCGTGCCTGGCTTGAACGTTCCGGTTGTGATCTGCGCACCTGCTCCGATGACTTGGCTTGCCTGCTGACCCGTTTCCGATGAGCCAAGGCCATCCATGATCGCCATCGACGGAAGTCGTTCGAGCAGCGCGGACTTCACGGGTGCCGAAAGCGCAGCGCCCCCGCTAATGAGCAAGACAAGCGAAGAGAGGTCGTGGGGTGCTCGGTCGAGTTCATCAAGAAGTGGTCGACCAAACGCATCCCCGACGATCTGAGCAATGTTGACGTTCTCGCGTTTGATTGTGTCGCAGAAGTCGGCGGCATCGAATGTGGTCGGGTTGTGAGGAAGCACGATGGTGTTGCCATTTCCTAATGCATTCAGCGCCATCCAATGTGCTGCACCATGCATGAATGGAGCTGATGGAAGGACTCGCATTCCGCCTTCGACAGCGTTGTCAATAACCGATTCGATTGAGTCGTACTCGACTCCCGTTGAAATCTTTCGTCCGCCAAGTGCGGCCGGATAGATATCGCCTTGGCGCCAAAGGACACCCTTTGGCATGCCCGTGGTTCCTCCGGTGTAGAGGATGTAAAGGTCATCAGGTGACGGAGTTTCGAGCGGCGTCATTGGCGCCGATGCGAGGACATCCTCGTACCACTCCGCGCCATCAAGAAGGGGAGCTCCACTGTTGTCGTCAACCTGAAGCAGCAGTTGAAGTTCGGGAAGCTCGGAGCGGATTGCGTCAAGGGTTGCTGCGAATGCGGAATGAAAAATGATGACGCGAGCACCGGAGTCATTGAGGAGGTAGCGGAGTTCACCGGCAACGTAGCGATAGTTGACATTGAAGGGCGCAAGGCGAGCCGAATACGCCCCGACCATTGCTTCGATGTACTCGGGACAGTTGTGCAAGTACAGCGCAACGTGGTCTTGGCCGCTTTGCCAGTTCTGCAGTTCGTCCCGATTGGTGTGGTGGCCGAAACCGCGATTCGAAAGAGCGGAGGCCAAGCGATCAACGCGGGCCATGAACGCGGCGTAGGTCAGCCGCCGGTCATCGTGGACAAGTGCTTCGCGTGTGGGGACTGCGTGAGCGACCGCGCGAATGACCTCGGACAGATTGAAATCCATGAGTAACTAAGAAAACCAGATTCGCTGGTACTCGCGGCTTTGTTGGTGCAAGAGGAGCCCGAACAATGCCAGCGGCATGATGAGGAAAAGTAAGAAATTGAAGTTCAAGACAGATCCCACACCATCGTTCACGATCGCCAGAACGAAGGGAACCAGACCGATGACGGCAACAGCTACGCCAAGCCAGTAGCCCCAGCGTTTTTCGTTTGCGATCCCGAATGCGGCACCAGCTCCGATGATGATGAACAAGCCCAAGGGGTTCGTGAACCCACCGAACAGGACTGAGAACACGGCATCGATGTACAGCAGGTACACCGCGATCTGCAATGTTTGGGGCTGAGTCGGGTTTGTCCAACGTCTGGTCTCCATGGGGTGCGAGTCTGTCAGGAATGGAACCGATTGCCGCACCAGCGCATGGAATTTCTCGACGTGACCTTGTCGGCGTGGCGTTGGCAGCTGGCTCAGGAACGCGACTCGCTCCGCTTTCGGGTCTGCTGCCGAAGGCGCTTTGCCCAGTGGGAAATCGGGCGTTGGTCGATCTTGCTCTTGATCGACTCGGGTACGTGACTCCCAACATGGCGGTCAACGCTCATCACTTTGCCGATGAGGTACGCCGACATATTGATCAGGAATGGGGCGGAGCTGTCACTGTTTCGATCGAATCGGGCGAGGCACTGGGAACTGCTGGAGCACTTGCTCGCTTACGGCCATGGATCAATGGACGTGGAACGGTTGTCGTGAACGCCGACAGTTGGTCGCCGACGTCTCTCGGTGCCCTCGTCGATGGATGGGATGGTCGCAGCATTCGAGTCATGGTGAACGGCGATGGTGGTTTTGGACCTCGGGCACGCATCGTTGCCAGCACGCTGCCCTGGTCGGTGACAAAGGATCTTGCCGAGCAGCCCACTGGTTTGTACGAAGTCGTTTGGCGAGAGGCCTTTGCGCGCGGAGAACTCGAAGTCGTTACTCATGACGGCCCGTTTATCGACTGCGGTACTCCGCTTGATTACCTCGAAGCGAATCTTGCCGCAGCGGCAAACCACGGTGCGGCGATCGTCGGCGCAGGAGCAGTGATCGAAGACGGGGTCGACATCAGCGGAAGTGTGATTGGAGCCGGGGCCCACATTGATGGCGATGTTGTGGATTCGGTGGTGTGGCCGAATCAGTCCGTTGCGCGTGGCGAACGATTGATCCGCTCAATTCGTGCTGGCACTTCGGTCACCGTTGGTCCGCTGTGATTGGCGCGCAGCTGCCCGCAAGCGGCATCGATGTCATTGCCACGATTGGCGCGAACAGTGACGTTTACTCCGAGATCGAGTAACTGATCGGCGAATTCTTTGACCTTTGCTGGTGACGAACCTGTCGTCGGCCATCCAGGGGTGTCGTTGAGGGGAATCAAATTCACGTGGGCACGCAAACGGCGGGCAGCTGCTGCAAGCTCGCGCGCATCGCTTTGCCGGTCGTTCACATCAGCGATCAATGCCCATTCAAATGACAGACGTCGATTCTTGACCTTGAGATAGTCCTCGCACGCGTCGTACAGATCAGCGAGCGGGTAACGACGATTGATTGGCACGAGTTCATCGCGAAGTTCGTCATTTGCTGCATGAAGCGACACAGCAAGATTGACCGGAAGCGGTTCGTCGATCAGCCGGCGAATACCCGGAATGATGCCGACCGTGGAAATGGTGAGGTGTCGAGCGGAGATGCCGATATCGCCGTG
>CAIKHC010000269.1 GCA_903827085.1 uncultured Candidatus Nemicrothrix sp.
CTCGAGCACAACTCAATTCCGTGGCGCAACGCGAGCATCTCCGGCTGGGTGCTCGACCCTGACCGCAAGAAGATGTCGAAGTCGAAGGGCAATGTCGTCACTCCCCTTCATCTTCTTGAGCAATACGGCTCCGACGCCGTTCGCTATTGGGCAGCAAGCGCACGACCCGGCACCGACACTGCCTTCGACGAAGGCCAGATGAAAATTGGCCGTCGTCTCGGCATCAAATTGCTGAATGCGAGTCGTTTCGCTCTTGGCCTTGGTTCTGAAGATGGCGTTGCCCAGATTCATGATCCGTCAGCCATCACTGAACCGCTCGACCGAGCCATGCTCGCCGATCTTGCCGCACTTGTTGAAGATGCAACTACCGCATTCGATGGTTACGACTACGCCCGCTCCCTTGAACGCACCGAAGCGTTCTTCTGGCAGTTCTGCGATCAGTACCTCGAACTCGTGAAGACCCGTGCCTACGGAAGTCGTGGCGATGACGCCGCCCGCTCAGCACAGGCCGCATTGCAGCTCACACTCTCAACGCTGCTTCGCCTGTTCGCACCGTTCCTTCCCTTCGTCACCGAAGAGGTGTGGTCCTGGTGGCAAAGCGGTTCAGTGCATCGTGCTCCGTGGCCCGATGCATCACAACTTCGTGACGCAGCCGCTGACGGCAGCCCGCTCGCCTACGCGATGGGTGCAGAAGTCCTCAGCGCGGCACGACGGGCGAAAACCGAAGCGAAGCGTTCGCTCAAGTGGCCGGTCGATCTCATCGACGTCACTGACACCACCCCGCGCACCGAGGCGTTCCAAAGTGTTCTTGAAGATGTTCGTGAAGCGGCGAACGCAACCTCAGTCAGCGTCGCCGTCGGCGCTGAAGCCAGCGTCGCTGTCACCCTCGCCGACGATCCCGACGCCGTCTGACGACGGCATATTCGCCTTTGCTGCTGCCTTCGGTGGCGGCGTCTTCGGCGGAGGCGTCTGCGTAATCACAACCTGCGTCGGTGAACCGGCGTAGGCAAACGAAATACCTCGTTCGTCGAAGGTTTCCTTCATCCGAGCGCGCAACTCGCGCAAAACACCAAACTGCGCTGCTGGTTCGGTCTTAATGACCATCCGGACGTGTACGCCATCGGAATCGAATTCCTGGATGCCCCAGATCTCGGCGCGTTCCATGATCTTTGATGACCATTCCGGATCAGACTGAATGGTGTCGGCAACTTCCTGCATGACATCGCTGACCGCCGAGATGTCGGCGTCGTAAGGAAGCACCACGTCGATGAGAGCGCGCGCCCATTCTTGGCTCTTGTTCGCAACCTTCACGATCTGGCCGTTGGCAACGTGCCACACCGTTCCCTCTGGGTCACGAATATGAGTAGCTCGCAACGTGATGCGCTCGACGATTCCTTTCGCACCACCACCAACATCGATCGTGTCACCAACACCGAATTGATCTTCAGCAACGATGAAGAATCCGCTAATGAAATCGCGGACCATCGTTTGCGTGCCAAAGCCGAGAGCGACGCCGACGATGCCAGCCGTCGCAAGTAACGGACCAAGGCTGATGCCCAAAATTTCAAGCGTGAAGAACAGTGCGATGAACCAGACCAGCGCTGTAGCGATTGAGCGGAACACTGCCGTGAGCGTTTCAAGTCGAGCGTCGGTGCGGACAGAAGAATCACCCGAAGCAAGCAGGACTTCCGACGTGCGCCGACGCAGCCCCCCTTTGCTTCCTCGCTTCTTCGAAATTCCGGGCAAGAACAACCGATTCATCGAACGAGAAATCATCCGACGAACGACCATGGCTACGAGGCCAGCGATGATGACCACGCAGAGGATCGAGAGCGGTTTGGCAACAAACCACTCTGCAGCCCGAGCCCACGCCTTTGAACCTGTCCATTCAAAAACGCGCTCGCAGAACCAGCCCGTGTTGTCGCCGCACGCATTCGCAAGCGCGGCGGGATCGGTTGCGGCGAGGACCAGAGAATCAATCACGACTGATGACCGTACGCGAAACGGGACCCCCGTAGGGGTCCCGTTCGAGAATCAGGCACTGCGCAGGGATCAGGACGCCAGATTGGCGTTCACAAATTCCCAGTTGATGAGCTTGTCGAGAA
>CAIKHC010000270.1 GCA_903827085.1 uncultured Candidatus Nemicrothrix sp.
CCAATTGTGGAATATCCCTCGTTGGCCGCAGATAGGACACTGAAGTCGAGCAGCTCGACGCAGAAGGGTTTCGGCGGGCACGGTCACCTTTCCATTGTGCTGCGATTCGATGGCCAACACCTGACCGAGGGCGATACCCTCGAATTCGTGAGCGAACGAGACGCCATTGAGGAACTTTCTGACCTCTTTGTGTTTCTGGCCGACAACGATTTTGCCGGCTACTCACCTGTGTACGAACAACTCGCACGCTCAATCTCTACCGATACAAAACTTCTCGAATTCATCGAATCCTCAGCGCATCCCAACGCGCGCCGAGGCCGAATCCCAGTCCTTTTCTTCGCTGCGACTCACGATCGCATCCTTGCCAATCCCGAATGCAAGATTGCTGCGATCTATCGCGGCAATTCCGATGCCGATCCGATGACTGCTTTCTTGGATCTCATTAACCAAGAACGCGACGCCATCGTCGAAAACATGCGCACTCGTTCCGTGCAGACAAATGAGGTCGGCAGAAGTGCCGCACTTGCGCTGGCATTCGGCCGTGCAACTCACAATGTTTCCGATGCACGAACACTTTTTGAAATTGGCCCCAGCGCTGGACTCAATCTCTTCATTGATCACTTTCGCATCGACTACACCCGCAATGACATCGCCCTGTCATCTCTTGGCCCCGACGCATCGACCGTTCGCCTTCGTTGCGAAGTTCGCGGTCCCAATACGCCACCGCTTCCAACCACCAGTTTCGAACCAACGGGGCGTATCGGGCTCGACCCAACGCCAATCGACGTACGTTCCGATGCCGAATGCCGCTGGCTTCAAGCATGCGTTTGGCCAGACATTCCCGATCGCCCTGAACGACTCGCCGCAGCACTCGAGATCGCACGTCAAGAGCCGCCACGGCTCATTGCCGGCGACGCCGTTACCGACCTCGCTGATTCGCTCGATGGGATTCCAGGTTCTGATCACCTCATCGTTTTCTCGACCTGGGCCCTCGCCTACATCAATGCCGACGGACGCCAGGCAGTGCTCGACACGATCGACCAACTCGGCGCCACTCGCGACCTCGACTTCATCACCTTTGAGGAGCCACGATTCACGCCTTGGGTCCAACCCGCCGAGGCCAGCATCTTCGAGCAGTACCTTGGCGAAGGCACTGTCACACAGCTGAGCCTGCGATCATGGCGGAACGGCATTTGCACGACAACGGCTCTTGCTGTCGCCCACCCTCACGGGCGATGGATCCACTGGCTGGAGGAGGAACATGGCTGACTGGGTACTCAAACGAACGGCTGCACGTGTCGTCGTTCTCGATCAACACGGCCACGTACTTCTTCTCGAAGCGCGCGATCCTGCCGACGCATCGAAAGGCCAATGGTGGGAGATCCCCGGCGGCGGAATCGAAAAGGGCGAAACCAGTGCCGAAGCGGCGCTACGCGAACTCTATGAAGAGACCGGCATTGTCGAAGCCGAAATCGGCCCATGCGTGTGGACCCAACATTCGAAGTTCACTTTTGCCGGGTGGAAATTCGATCAGCACGAGCACGTCCATGTCGCATGGACCGACCGAATCGATCTTTCGACCCGCAAGCCCGGTGGACTCGAAGCATTCGAAGCAATGGCGTTCGGTGGTCATCACTGGTGGGGTTTAGACGAACTCTTGGAATCTGACGTTCAAGTACTGCCGCGCCGCTTACGCGAATTCCTTCCCGACGTTGTTTCTGGAAACCTCCCTGCCGAACCAGTCGACATCACCCACATCGATCCAGATATCTCGTTCTGAACATGTCGCCAAACAAACGGACCTTCCTGCGCGGCTGTATGAAACGTTGCCCCGTTTGTGGACAGGGTCATCTCTTTCGCCACTGGTTCACAATGCTCGAACGCTGCCCCAAGTGTGATCTGAAGTTCGAGCGAATTGAAGGGCACTGGACCGGCGATCTCGGCATCA
>CAIKHC010000271.1 GCA_903827085.1 uncultured Candidatus Nemicrothrix sp.
ACCCAACCTCGGTTGATTGCGATCGCCGTGCCATCGGCCTGAACCAATGGCGTCACCACCCAATACCCCGGCGACCCGTTGTTTGTTCGATTCGTGACGAGAACTTGGGACTCGACCAGATACACACCGGCGACATACACCGGTTGGTAATCCGCCGCCTTCACCTGCTCGGTTGTTGCTGCCGGACCTGCAGGCAGGACGGTCGAGAGCGGTTGCGGTTGTTGCTTCATCGCATCAGTTACGACGGCATTCGAAGCTTTTCGCTCATCAAGTCGATTGAGTTGCCAGAAGCCGAAGTTGATCATCATTCCGACAACAACAAGAACGAAGATGTGCGACAGGATCCAACGGGGTTTGAGCAGGAACCGATACACGGAGGTCAGGCTAGGCGTGGCGAACTGCGCCCCGGCAATCGGGGCGCAGCGACCAGCATTTGTTCAGACCGTCGGCAGGACGTAGCCAGCGAATTGGTCCCGAAGGTCTCGCTTGGAGAACTTTCCAACTGAGGTCTTCGGGATTTCGTCGATGAACACCACATCATCGGGTAGCCACCACTTCGCCACTCGACCATCGAGGAACGCAAGAACGTCTTCGCGGGTCAAGGTCTCTCCCGGCTTGAGCACCACGCAGGCAAGCGGGCGCTCAGACCACTTCGGATGCTTCACCGCGATAACAGCTGCTTCAGCAACGGAAGGGTGAGCCATGATTTCATTCTCGAGTTCCACCGAAGAGATCCACTCGCCACCTGACTTCACAACATCTTTCGTGCGGTCGACGATGCGCATAAACCCTTCTGCATCGATGGTCGCAACGTCGCCGGTCTTCAACCAACCGTCGGCGGTAAACGACTCGGGCGAACGCGGGTCGTTGTAATACTCGCTCGCCACCCATGGACCAGCGACTTGCAGTTCACCACTGGTTTCTCCATCCCACGGAACTTCCTCGCCAGTGACCTGATCAACGATCCGCGCCTGAACACCAAGCGCTGGAATGCCGATGGACGCGCGGTAGTCCGCTTGTTCGTCTTCGGATAACGAAAGCATGGTCGACTTCACCTTGGCCACCGACGCCAATGGACTGGTTTCAGTCATTCCCCAAGCCTGCAAAATTGGGATGCCAATCTTTTCGCGATACGCCTCGGAGAGATGCTTCGGCACGGCTGAACCGCCGCAAGGAATTCCCCGAAGGCTTGAAACATCGCGCCCGTCGATTTCGTTGAGAACCCCCATCCAAATCGTCGGCACACCTGCTGCGACCGTGACGCGCTCGGACTCAATGAGATCGACAATCGCTTTCGGCGAAAGGCCCGGACCGGGCATGACCAACTTGGCACCCGACGCAACACCAATATGCGCAAGACCCCATGCATTGGCATGGAACATTGGCACGACCGGGAGGATTGTGTCGCGCTCGCCAACACCCAAACCGTCAGCCATCATTCCCGCCATCGTGTGCAACCAGGTTGAACGATGCGAATACACGACACCCTTTGGATTTCCCGTAGTGCCGCTCGTGTAACACATGGATGCCGCTTGATTCTCGTCGGTGACATTCCACTCAACAGGGCTCGCAGCCGCAAGCAATGCTTCATAATCATGCAGAAGGCGACCACCGGTATCGGTCGGGAGTTCCCCCATGCCGTCGTCCATCACAACGATGTGGCGAACGGTGGTGAACGTATCTACCAACGGCCATAAGAGCCCAAGAAGAGACTTGTCGACAAAGATCACTTCGTCTTCCGCGTGATTCACGATGTAGGTGACCTGTTCGGGGAACAACCGAATGTTCAAGGTGTGCAGCACACGACCGGAACACGGAGCGGCGAAGTAGAGCTCGAGGTGTCGCGCTGTATTCCACGCAAAGGTGGCGACACGACCGTCGGAACTAATCCCAAGATCATCGAGGACGCCACCAAGGCGACGCGTGCGCTCGGCCCATTGACCATAGGACTCCCGCTCAATCCCCACAGCTGTAGCCGTCACAATTTCTTTCTCGGGAAACAACTTCTCGGCCCGATCAAAGAGATTGGTGAGGACGAGTGGACCGTCCTGCATAAGACCCTTCATGACTGACTCCCCCACCTAAGGCGACCCAACGGCCGCGTACTTGGGCTGAATGGTACGTGAGAGGATCTAGGTCTTGTCAGCCGAACCCGAACCCCCTGCTCGGCCCCGCCTCGGACGCCGCCATCTCACACTGCTCATTGTCCCGATCCTGGCAATGGTTGTGGCGAGCTACATCGCCGATGCCCTTTGGCCCGACCTGGTCACGAGCAACCCCCTGCTCCTCATCGGACTCAGCGCCAAGAACCGCTATCTGGTGCTTGTCGTCAACCATGTCTCCACCCTGTGGTTTTTCGTCGTTGGAACTCTCCGGCTTCTCCTGCCCGATCCATTCTTTTTTGCTCTCGGCTGGTTCTATGGCGAAGCGGCCCTCACCTGGATGGAACGCCGCACACCAACCACAGGTCGCTACATGCGCACCGTCGAAGGTTGGTTTGGCAAGTGGGGCGCACCACTCGTCGTGTTGTTCCCCAACAACTACATGTGCCTCGTTGCCGGCGCAGCAAAAATGCATCCGGTCAAGTTTGCGGCATTGAACATTGTCGGAACAATCAGTCGGCTACTCATGATCCAGGTTGTCGGAGACGTGTTTTCCGGACCGATCGATTCACTACTCGGCTTCATCGCGAATTGGCGAATTCCATTGCTCGTCATGTCCATCTCGCTCGTTGCCATTTTCTGGATCAGCGAACTACGCCGTGGGCGAAAAGAAATCGATGCGTTCCGCGAACTCGAAGATGCCGCCGAGGAGATCGAACTCGGGCACATTCCACCAGCGGGCGATACCGACCCAGACTGATCGGCTCTGGATTTAGAGGTCGAGCAGCGAGTCGAGCCCAATAGTGACGCCGGGTCGATCGGCAACGGCCTTGGTTGCCAGCAAGACGCCGGGCATAAAGGAGTCACGGTCGTAGGAATCGTGACGCAGCGTAAGGGTCTGCCCGGTCGTGCCGAGCACTACCTCTTGATGGGCAACCATCCCACGCAATCGCAGCGAATGGACACGAATATCGGCAGGACCTTTGCCTCCGCGCGCACCGGGAAGGATTTCGGTCTTGGTCGGATCGGCCGCCCACTCCGCCGAGGCTTCGGCCATTCTCTCGGCCGTAAGCATTGCCGTGCCCGAAGGAGCATCGATCTTTGCGTCGTGATGTAACTCAATGATTTCCGCAGTTTCGAAGAACGGTGCTGCGAGTTCTGCAAATCGCATCATCAGAACGGCGCCGATCGCGAAGTTCGGTGCGATCACGCAGTTTGAATTAGTGAACTGATCACGAAATGACTGAAGATCGGCGTCGGAGAAGCCGGTCGTTCCAGTGACAGCATTGATGCCGTGCTCGGCAAGCCACAAAAGATTGGTGCGAGCGGCCTCGAGGTGCGTGAAATCGATAACCACGTCGACCTTGGCATCGAGAAATGCTTGGCCGTCGGCGGAGACCTGGAATGGACGATCGCAGCCGGTGACTTGACGCATATCGAGGCCTGCGTGATGTGGGTCGACTGCAGCAACAAGCTCTAACGCAGGATCGCCATCGACCGCACGGCACACCGTGCTTCCCATCCGTCCACCAGCACCGAAGACTCCAACGCGCAACGTCATGGGGTGAAACTAGCCGCAGGCGAAGCGTTCGAGTGCAGCAGATCCCTTACCTAATGGGCCAACCGCCGAGACTGCACGTGGAGAACCAAGGACACGGCGGATTACCGAATGCACTTCTTCGGTCGTCACAGCCCGGATTCGACGTACGTGTTCATCAATTGACGTGATGTCATTGCGAGTTACGAGGCCCGTACCAAGGCGGGCCATGCGAGAGCCGCTGTCTTCAAGGCCGAGCAACATCGAACCTTCGAGATACCCAAGCGCAACCGCATGCTCTTCTTCGGTAATGCCATCGGCAAGGAAGGTCGCAAGGACTTCGTCGGTGACGGCGAGCAGTTCCTCGAGTCGAGCCAATGCTGTACCGGCGTAGACGATGAGAGAGCCAGCATCGGAATACGAAGACGGGGATGAAAAGACCGAGTAGGCCAAGCCGCGAGATTCACGAATCTCTTGAAAGAGACGACTCGACATGCCGCCACCAAGAACATGATTGGCGACCCACATGGCGTAGCGATCTTCGTCAGCAAGGGGCAGTCCCCGCCATCCGATTGCCACGTGCACCTGTTCGATGGGGCGATCAATCTGCACAAGCGCTTGCAGGTGGGCCTCGGGAGCATTCCGAGAAGGAGCTGCACCTGATTCGGTTCCGACAAACAACGGACCAAGAGCATCGACAACTTGCTGATGCTCGAGCGCGCCTGCAGCAGCGACAACCAAATTCGATGGGCGATACCACTGCGCATGGAACGACACGACATCGTCACGCGTCATCGCCGCAACAGTGTCATGGTCACCAAGAGTTTCGCGACCGAGAGGATGTTCCGGGTACAAACTTTCATACAGCGACGTAAGGACAAGATCGTCAGGAGTGTCTTCACTCATGAGCAGTTCTTCAATGATTACTTCGCGCTCGGCGTCGAGTTCAGCCGGACGAAATACAGGTGAACTCACGACATCGGCCAAGAGCTCAACGCCCGCCTGCAACTCGCTCACAGGAAGACGCAGGTAATACGCCGTGTGCTCGCGACTTGTATACGCGTTCATTTCGCCGCCGACTGCATCGACTGCTGTGGCAATCGATCGGGCAGATCGTTCTTCGGTGCCCTTGAATAACAAGTGCTCAAGGAAATGCGATGCGCCAGCGATGGACGCGGGTTCGTCACGCGAACCAACGGCGAACCACATACCAACCGAGACGGAACGGGCCTCGGGCATGCGTTCAGTAATGACACGCACACCCGAGGCCAGCTCGGTTCGTTCGATATCCGCGTCGTTCACCGACACGGCGGAAACGGACTCAGCGGCGACGGTTGCCGCCTCGACGTCCACCGTTGCGACGATCGCCGCCACCACGGTTTTCACTGGTGGGACCAAGGTCGCCCAGTTCCGAACTGATTTCTGCGTCGAAGGCATCTTCGAACGAGACGTACTCGCGCTCGGCGCCATCGGTTGCTTCATCTGCGGGTGCCGGAGCAGCCGGAGCTGATGCGGACTCACGAGGTGCGCTTTCTTCCGTCGCGTCACCTTCGGAGGCTTCTGCCACCGGGGTGCTCGCCATCGAGAGAGACACCTTGCCATTGGGATCGACATCGTCGACGCGCACTTCAACCGCGTCACCAAGGTCGAGAACATCCTCAACCTTGTCGATGCGCTTGCCGCCACCGATCTTGGAGATGTGAAGAAGACCATCGCGACCCGGGAGGATGTTCACGAACGCACCGAACTTGGTGACGTTCACAACGCGGCCCTGGTACACCTGGCCAACTTCAGCGGTCGGCGGGTTGAGGATGAGACGGATCTGACGCTCGGCCTCGGCCACAGCACCACCATCGGTGGAACCGATGCTGACGCGACCAACAGAGCCATCGTCGTCGACACTGATGTCGGCGCCGGTCTCTTGCTGAATGGCGTTGATGACCTTGCCCTTGGGACCGATAACTTCACCGATCTTGTCCATCGGGATTTCGAAGCTGATGATCTTCGGCGCAGTTTCGCCAACTTCATCGCGAGGCTTGGCAATTGCGCCAGCCATAACTTCGAGGATGGCGAGACGTGCTTCCTTCGCCTGCTGAAGCGCCTGAGCAAGAACGTCGGCAGGAATGCCTTCGATCTTGGTGTCGAGCTGCAGAGCAGTAACGAATTCGGCGGTTCCGGCAACCTTGAAGTCCATGTCGCCGAATGCGTCTTCAGCGCCGAGGATGTCGGTAAGTGTCGTGTACTTGCCATCGGCAAACACGAGGCCCATTGCGATGCCAGCAACTGGTGCACGCAGCGGAACGCCCGCGTCCATCATCGAAAGTGTTGAACCACACACCGAACCCATCGAGGTCGATCCGTTTGAGGAAAGAACATCGGACACGGTACGAATCGTGTAGGCAAACTCTTCTGGCGTGGGAAGCACGGGGACGAGTGCACGCTCAGCGAGCATGCCGTGTCCGATTTCGCGACGCTTCGGTCCACGCATGAAACCAGTTTCACCAGTGGAGTACGGCGGGAAGTTGTAATGGTGCATGTAACGCTTGCGGGTCACGTCGCCAAGAGCGTCGATCATTTGCTCCATGCGAGGCATACCAAGCGTGGTGACATTGAGGACCTGGGTTTCGCCACGCTGGAAGAGACCCGAACCATGCACTGACGGAAGGACGCCGACCTCGGAAGAGAGGGAACGGATGTCCTTCGGGCCACGACCATCGATACGAGCGCCTTCATTCACGATGCGTGAACGAACAACGGCCTTGGTGACCGAGCGGAACGCAGCCTTGAGCTGCTTGTCGGCACCATCGACGCTGGCGAACTGCGGAGCAAGTTCAGCAACAAGTTGATCGCGAAGCGCTGCTTCGGCTTCGAGACGAGCGGTCTTGTCGGAAATGACCTGCGTCGCAAGGATCTGCTCGCGCTTGGCCTGCATGGCGGTAAGAACTTCTGGCGTGTAGTCAGAAGTGACCGAGTAAGGCATCGGAGGCTTGCTGCCAACCTTGGCAACAAGTTCGTTCTGCGCAGCGATCGACTGAAGGATGTACTGCTTCGAGGCTTCGAGGCCACGAGCGAGTTCCGCTTCATCAACCTTGGGGGCGCCGTCCTGCATCGCAGGCCACTGTGCTTCGGTGCCACCGGCTTCGACCATGGAGATTGCAACGTCGTTGCCATTCAGCGCACGACCAGCGACAACGATTTCAAACTGGCTTTCCGAACCCTCTTCGTACGTGGGGTGCGGGATCCATTGACCATCAGCGGTAAACGCCAGACGAACGGCGCCAATGGGGCCGTCGAATGGAATACCGGAAAGGCTGAGTGCCGCAGATGCGCCATTGATGGCGATGACATCGTGCGGATTGACGAGGTCGGCCGCAAGCACGGTGCCAACAACATGCACCTCGTTACGGAAGCCGTCGGGGAAGCACGGACGCAACGGGCGGTCCATAAGACGGCAAGTGAGGATGGCCTGGTCGGAAGACTTGCCTTCACGACGGAAGAACGAACCGGGGATGCGACCCGCGGCGTACATGCGCTCTTCGATATCGACGGTGAGCGGGAAGAAGTCGGCACCTTCACGTGCACTCTTTGCCGCTGTAGCGGTAACGAGCATGACGGTGTCGCCAACGCGAACGGTCACTGCACCGTCAGCCTGACCGGCAAGTTTGCCGGCCGAAAAGGTAATGGTCTTGTCGGCATCGCCGGGAATGGCGGCGTCGACGGAAATGGCATCAGCCACGTGTGTCTCCTTTGTGAGACGGACATTGGTCCGTCAGTTGGAGGCGACCCCGTAACCAGTTCCCAGAGGTGAACATCGGAGCAGTGCTCCGATACTCACCTCCGGCAACTGACAACGCAGTATCGCCGGGGTGCTGTTCCCAGACAGGAACAGCGAGGGGACGACCACGATGGTCGTCCCCCGGTTCGCAACTATCGGCGCAAGCCGAGTTTTGCGATGATCGAGCGGTAACGCTCGACGTCGTTCTTCTTGACGTAATCGAGCAGGCGGCGACGACGACCAACGAGCATGAGAAGTCCACGACGGCTGTGGTGGTCCTTCTTATGTGACTTGAGATGCTCAGTCAGGTGGTTGATGCGGTCGGTCAGTAGTGCGATCTGAACTTCAGGCGACCCAGTGTCGGTAGGGTGCGTCCGGTGTTCGGCGATCGTGCCAGCCTTCGGCGGAAGGTTTGCGGGTTCAGCAGACATGCAAGTTCTTTCTGGTGGGTTTTGGACCCAGCTCCGTGATCCGCTGGAACGTGTTCCTGGCGCAATCGGGAGGGGCTTCACGGCTCACAGGGTGCGAACCGACCCAGTTACGGTACCAGCGAGGGCGTTCACGCCCACATTCGGCATTTCGACCACCGCTGGCCGATTTGGCGAGATTCCGTTCACCCCTAGGGATTTTCGGCCCTACGATGCGGGTTCGCTCGTCGGGGGACGAGCCCAAAGGGGAACCATGTCTGCTTCGAAACGACCGGCGCCAAAACGCCTCGATGATCTTGCCGACCCACAGTTCTCACCCGAAGCTCAGGCAATCTTCGAAGGTGCGGCACCTTTCGCGGACATGATCGAACTCAACGCCGACGCACTCATGACACAAGCGGCGGCCGAAACTGGTCTCGAAAATTTCGGTCCAATGGATTTCGTGGAACGCCTCGAAGTGTTGCTCAACGCACTCGATACCGAAGCTCCGCTCTCACCGATGGGTCGCATCTCCGCCGGTTCTTTTATGAGCACACTTCTAAAGAACCGTTTGCTGCTCGCCGACTTGTTAGCGCGACACCCAGAGATTCATGACATCGAAATCAATGCGCCGATAATCATCGCTGGACTCCCCCGTACTGGCACGACTCATCTCCACAATTTGATTGCTTGCGATCCCGCTCTTCGTTCACTTCCGTATTGGGAAAGCATCCAACCCGTTCCTTCGCTTGATGAAGCCTCGCTCGCCAATACCCCCGAAGATCCGCGACTGGCACGGACAGAAGCCGGACTGCAGATCATGGACATGATCATGCCGGACTTCAATCGCATGCATGAGATGACGACATGGCACGTACACGAAGAGATCCAGATTCTCGCGATCGACTTCTCGACGATGATGTTCGAAACCATGGCACCGATGCCGTCGTGGCGTGACTACTACAAGTCGCACGATCAGACGCCGCACTATGAGTACATGAAGACCGTGCTGAAAGCGTGCCAGTTCTTGCGTGGTGGCGAACGTTGGATCCTTAAATCACCACAGCATCTGGAACAGTTCGGTCCACTTGCAACAACGTTCCCCGACGCCACCTTCCTCGTCACCCACCGTGATCCCATTTCCGTAATGGTTTCGATGGGAACGATGGTGTCGTACTCAGCACGCACATCGTTGTCGCCAGTCGACCCGGTTGCCGTTTCAAACTATTGGGCTGACCGCCTCGACGACATGCTCAATGCAGCCATGCGAGATCGCGCGCTTCTCGGCGGGCCCGAGCAGTCGATGGATATTCGGTTCGACGAGTTCATGGCCGACGATCTCGGCACAATTCGCCGCATTTATGAACTCGCCGGACAACCCATGGACGCAAGGGCCGAAGCAGCGCTGGCCGAGTACGGAGCCACGCATGAGCGCGACCGATTCGGCAAGGTCATCTACGACGTCGATCAGATCGGTATCGA
>CAIKHC010000272.1 GCA_903827085.1 uncultured Candidatus Nemicrothrix sp.
CGATTTCGGATGTCCGACGATCTCGTTACGACCTATCTGACCCAACTCATTGCAGCGCACCGAACTCGCGAAATCACGATCGCGTTTCAAGGCGGCGAACCCACATTGATGGGCGTCGACTTTTACCGCCGCCTTGTGGCCAAAGCCAAAGAGATCGCGGGACCTCAGCGAATTCTCGAGTTCACGTTGCAGACCAATGGGACTCTGCTCGACGATGAGTGGTGTGAGTTTCTCGCAGCGGAAAACGTGTTGGTAGGTCTGTCTCTCGATGGCCCGCCAGCGATGCATGATGCCTATCGTGTCGATAAGCAGGGAAGACCCACCTACGAACGCGTGAAGGCGGCATGGGAGCTCCTGCAGCGCCACGACGTGGCCACGAACGTCTTGTGTTCAGTGCATGCCGCCAACGCCGATCATGGTATTGAGGTGTACAAGCACTTCCGCGACGAACTCGGGGTTCGATTCATCCAGTTGATCCCAATCGTTGAACGGGCCACGCCTGAACTCATCGTTCAAGCCGACGCTGGTTGGGGAGTACGAGCCTCCGAACGGCCGCTGTATGTGCAGGACGGCTCACTTGTCACGGAACGATCGGTGACCCCCGAGCAATGGGGAAACTTCCTCACGGCAGTGTTCGATGAATGGGTGCGTAACGACGTTGGCGAAGTTTTCGTGCCGTCCTTCGACGCTGCGCTCGCGGCATGGCTTGGCATGCAGTCATCGATGTGCATCTTCTCTGAGACCTGCGGAACGGCAATCGCTCTGGAGCACAACGGAGACGTGTATTCCTGCGATCACTATGTCGAGCCCGAGTACTTGTTGGGCAACATCTCAGAGCGCCACCTGGCCGAGATGGTGGCCTCTCCGCAGCAGCAGGCCTTTGGCGCAGCCAAAGCAACGACGCTGCCTTCCCAGTGCGTCACATGTGAGGTTCGATTCGCCTGTCATGGCGAATGCCCTCGTAATCGGTTCGCGACAACTGCCGACGGCGAAGACGGACTGAACTATTTGTGTGCCGGCTACTACGAGTTCTTCACCCACATTGATCGGCCGATGAAGGTCATGGCCGAGCTCTTACGCACTGGTCGTCCTGCCGACGAGGTCATGAAGGTCCTCGCCGAAGCCGACTGATCTTTCTCAGGACGACGCGAAAACCGAACGCAGTGCCCCCACCGGAACATCCTCAGGGTGGAACTGCTCGATCGTTGCTCGCAACTCAGGATCATCGAGGTTGGCCGGGTCGAACCGCACCGAAGAACCTCGCCCGGCGAGATCCTGATTGAAGCGTTCGGCGACATCGTCCATTGAGAGAGCGTTGGCAATCTGTCGCTCACGCTCTTCGGCAGTGGCGTAGATGTCGGCCTTCCACAACACGCTCAACCGGTAGGTGCTGAGCGGTGCCCGAAATACGCAGTCGCTAAGGTCGTTGACGGCCCAATCGCCAGAACCGTCGCCAACAGGACCCAGAGTGGCTCCGGGGGTGACTCTCAAACTGCCGACATTGTGAGGACCGATAGCGCCGACCTGATGGAACATGCCGTGGTTATCGCCGAGAAGGGCGGTGTTGGTCATGTTCTCGGAGTGAACCTGAGCAGGCTCGGACGCGCCATTGGGCCAATAGCGAAGTTCTCCGCCCTCGACATCGTTGCTCCACCAAATGGCGGTGGCCTGCACGATCTCGGCATCGTTGAACAGGCCCGACCACAGCATCGAACGCAGCAACCACATTGGCGTGTTGGTGCGGTCGCGACCCTGGAAGCGGGGATTGTCGGTGTGGGCCGGACCACCACCTTCGATCGCAACCATGAGGTTCACATACACACTCTTTGGCTCGACGATCTCTGCGTCGTAGAACTCCTTGGCCGCTTCGATATAACCGACGTGCTGCAAGAAAAGGTCCGAGCCTTCAGCAGCGAAGGTGTCGTGCACCCAGTCGTTCTGGAACCACAACGGACGAGTGCGCTTCGTTGGGTCGGCACCAGGGCTGTACCAACCCCCGAGCGGCGTATACGGAGCTTGCGATTCAAGTAGTCGCGTCACCGCGTCGAGATCGTCAATCACATCGTGCATCAGGACTGGCGGTTTCGAATAGCGAATACCCACGGGGCTACAACCTCCTCGGTGGTGTCTGCTCAGGCGACGACGCCAGCGGCTCGCAACCGCTCGATCTGTGCGCCGAGCCCGAGTTCTCCCAGAACTTCATCGGTGTGTTGTCCCAAAGCGGGTGCTCCGAATCCGAGCGCGGCCGGCGTGGCATGGAACTGCGTGGGATGGCGCGGCAGGCGAGCGCGACCAACGACAGGATGATCGAACTCTTCGAACATTCCGATGGCAATGGCATGGGGGTCATCGACCATCTCGGCCGCCGACAAAACCATGGCGAAGGCCACCCGCTCGCGTTCGAAACGTTCGATGGCCTCGTCCTGGGTGAGGTTGGCCGCCATGGCGTAACACATGTCCATGATGGGCTCGAGTACGTCGCGGTTCTTGCGTCGCTCGCCGACTGTCTTCACGCGGGGATCATCCCAACCTGGAACATCGAGTGCCTTGCACATTCCGGCGAAGTCGGCGTCGGTAGTGGGCACCACAATGCCCCAGCCATCGAGGAAGCGCATCGGTGAGAATCCAGCGTTGAAACTCGATGGCATAGAGCCGTCGGCGCCAAGGAGCACCTCGTTACCGGCAGCTTCGGCCCAAAGGAACGACACGCACGCATCGGCCATGCCCAGTTCGAGGTGCTGTCCACCGCGACCAGAGGCCCGGGCAAATAGCGCCGCCGTAATGGCCTGACACGCATAGAGCGCGCTGACCTTGTCAGCGGCGTTCTGCTTGATGAATGTCGGGGGCCCGTCGGGCTCGGCCTGCGTGGCGGCGAACCCTGCATACGCTTGAATGGACGTGTCGTAGGCGCTGCGATCACGGTAGGGGCCGACAGGGCCGTATCCAGAAATAGATGCGTAGATAACGTCGGGATTGCGCTCTCGCACTGCGTCGTAACCCAGTCCGAGGCGGTCGATGACGCCAGGGCGAAAGTTCTGGATGATGACGTCGGCATCGGCGGCCATCTGGAACACGATGTCGCGGCCCTCGTCAGTACTCAGGTCCACTGCGATACACCGCTTACCCCGATTGCAGGCGAGATAAAAGGCACTCATTCCGTTTACGGCGACTCCGACCCATCGAGCGATGTCACCGATACCGGGTCGCTCAACCTTGACGATGTCGGCGCCCTGGTCAGCGAGCAGTGCGGCGGCGTAGGGCCCCGTAAGCGCGATCGAGAGATCGAGCACCTTCACGCCCAAAAGGGGGCCGGTGGCTTCAGTCATTACCAAAGCTCAGGAATCGGAGCGAGCGATGGCTCGCTCATCGGTGCCGAGATAGGAAGCGATAACAGCAGGATTGCTCCGGATAGATGCGGGGTCGCCTTCGGCGATGACGCATCCAGCTTCAAGGCAGTAAATCCGATCGGAAATCGACATGACCATTGGCATGTCGTGCTCGATGACAAGAATCGACGCGCCGAGTTCTTTGCGGATCGATTCAATGAGCGGCCCGAAGGCTTCCGTTTCCTTCTGGGCCACGCCGGCGGTGGGCTCATCGAGAAGCAACAACTCGCTATCGAGAGCGAGGAGTGCACCGAGTTCGACGATACGACGGGTGCCAGTGGAAAGTTCACCAAGGAGAGAATCGGCATAGCGGGAGAGCCCCAGGTAACCGATGATTTCGTTGGCCTGCTTACGCTTGCGCTTTTCGCGCTGCGGTGAGGGCGGCAGCGCGAGCATCGACGGGATGAGAAGCGAGCGTTCACGAGCTTCGAGTGCAACCATGAGAGTCTCACGCACACTCAGCGACGAGAACAAACGAGCATTCTGGAACGCTCGGCCAATGCCGAGTCTGGCGCGTCGAGGTGCTGAGCGATTTTGGGCCTCGGTACCGAAGATTTCGATGCTTCCGGTGCTGGGAACAAATCCGCTGATCGCATTCATAAGCGTCGACTTGCCGGCGCCGTTTGTGCCAATCAGGCCAATGATTTCGCCGGGGCCGACGGTGATGGAAGCTTTGTCGACGACCACTCGTCCAGTGAAACTTACAGAGACGTCGCGGACGAGAAGCGGAACCGCACTGTTCTCATCGTGGGTCTTTACCGATGCGAGTGAACTGACGCTGCCAGTTTGGGTATTGCGTTTCGGTTCCCATCCGCTTCGTTTCGCTAACCAACCCAACAGAAGGTCCCGCCCGGAATGGATCACGGAAACGAGACCGCCGGGGAAGTACAGAAGAACAACGAGCATGCCAATGCTGCTGGCAAACAGTTTTACCTGAGGAGTGCCATCGAAAAGGATCGGCAACGCAACGATCACAAGCACGCCGAGAATCGCCCCAGTGATTGAAGCGATGCCTCCGACTACTGCAACAGCGACGACACGTAGAGACTGTTCAACTTCAAACCACCCGGTATTGGGCGAGAGTTCCAGCTGAGCGGACAGCAATGGCAGAAGGCCGCCGGCCAGTGCAGCAAGACCACCCGAAACTGCGAACGCTGTGATCTTTTTGACTGACGGCGAAACCGAATAGGCGGCAGAAGTCAACTCGTTGTCGCGCACGGCGATGATGGATCGACCCAAACCAGTGCGGCGGATCTGCCACACCAGCAAAATCGCAAGAACAGTGACAAAGAGACAGAACCAATAAATGCCTTGGAAATTGTTTCCCTTTACCTTCCAGAAAAGAAGCGTGTACCCCTTGGCTCGATTGACATCGAGTGTGGCAATTGCTCCGTCTCCAGAGAGGCCAGGATTGAAGATCAGCCAATTTCGCACCATGAGGCCAAATCCGAGGGTGATGACGGCAAGGAAGAGCCCCTTGATGCGCAGCGCTGGTACGCCCACGATGATCGCGGCGATGACGCCGAACGCGACTCCGAACAGAATCGCAACAGGAATGGGCAGGCCGTCGGAAAACTTCACGGTGAAATATGCGCCAATTGCAACGAATCCGAATTGCCCCAGAGAGAGCTGTCCTGCCCACCCGGTGAGGACAGTTACGGAGAGGGCGGCGATGATCCACACCAAAATTTCGGCATAACGAAGTGGGTCAGTTGGTTTGTCGAAGATTTGCGGCAGCAGTAGTGCCATTCCGACAAGGAGACCAAGACCGAGAATGGTCGACAATCGATAGAGCGGATGCTTGCGCAACTCTTCGTTCGCTGACTTGAGTTTCGTGGTGAGCTGCCATTCGTCGGCACTCATCCCACTTCCGCTTCCGTTGAACACAATGAGAACAAGAAGGATGAGGAAGATCGCCAAGATGTTCGATCCCTGCGGTACTTCACCGACTTGAGCCCATGTCACAAAAAGCATATTGACGACGCCGACAACGACGCCTCCGACAACGGTCCAACCGAATGATCGCATCCGACCAAACATTGCTGCGGTAAGTGCCAACAGAAGAAGGGTTGGACCCAGCG